>JALSQG010000178.1 GCA_026985565.1 Deltaproteobacteria bacterium | reverse complement strand
CAGGTGGGAAAATATCGGCTGCCCTTTTGATTTCACCGTTTAGAACAAATTCGATATATCTTTTTATCTTGGGTATCATTTCATCAAGATAGGCCTTAATATGTTCATCCTTTGCCGTGGTAAGTGTTTGACAGAACAGACACTTTCTTTCACCACCTCCAGTAGATGGAAGACCAAAGTCCTCAAGAAGATGACGAGCAATGTCTTCTTCAGTGAAATCATCATAAAGGGGAAAGTTTGTAGTTATGCCAAAATCCTGAGAGAGGCCCTTCATAGCATCCATAAAAGGACGAGTCTGTTCAGGATAATAGGCCTGACGACTTGCATAGCCTGCCAGCAAAAGAGGTACGTAATTGGTGATACAGTAAATTATGGCCTTGGCGTGCATGGCAAGTTTACACGCAACGCATACAAGGTTTTTGCCATGGAACTTAGGCATGAGCTCCTCATAATTATCAAGCCAAAGTCCCTGGAAAAGTCTTCCCATATCCAGCTCCACATAAGCGGTTTCAGCACATTCCTCGGTAACTGGCACCTGTCTTTCCAGAATTTCTTTGGCGACCTTGTAACGATTCAAAGGAAACTCAGGGAATCGTCCCATCCCATTCAACATGTGAAGAAGATGGATCTTTCTCGGCCTTGGTATTTGTGTGTGGTTTCCCAGCATGGCAAGGGCATAAAGGGCCAAGCTGTCTCGTCCGCCTGAAAATAATATGGCTATATCTTGCTTAACCAGGGCTATTCTCCTTTTTTTACCTTGTATCTAACAAATATTTCTCCTGTGGTTGGTTCAAC
Organism: Deltaproteobacteria bacterium; assembly: GCA_026985565.1. Lineage (GTDB taxonomy): Bacteria > Desulfobacterota > Dissulfuribacteria > Dissulfuribacterales > QOAL01 > JAADCZ01. The sequence goes on along the minus strand of JALSQG010000178.1, from coordinate 25,108 downwards.
ATAACTCCAGAGAAGATCAAGATCCAGAAAAGGTTTGCCTAAGTCCAGGTCTCCATGAATCAGTGGTACTCCTTTGCCAGATGTTCGGACCTTAGGGGCAATGGTGACAATTATTTCATCCACTATGCCCTGTTTCAAGGACAGGTAGTTCAGTTTACCACCACCTTCTATAAGAAGCCTTTTTACCCCATGATCTGAAAGTACTTTCAAGGCCTCTTTAAGATTTAGCTCGCCGCTTTCAGATTCTGAAAGGGCAAATACCTTGGCCCTTTGACCAAGGCGTTTAGTGAGTTTTTCATAGGCCAAGGAGCTGGTAAAGACCATTGGTACAGGCCCCCTGGCAAATATGCGTTTATTTGATGGTATGTCACCAGATCCTGACACAATGGCCCTAATCCTTCCTTGTGGAATCCTCCCATCGGTACCTCTAAATTCCGGGTCTCCAACCCTAAGGGAAGTTGCTCCAAGCAAGGTTGCATCTGTCTCGTCCCTCATTTTCTCGAGAAAACGCCTGTCTTTTTGGCTACCAAAGCCAACAGGTGTTATCTTTCCACACAGGGTCTGGATGCAAATTATAGACGCTTTCATGCTGGCCCTATTGGCATGTCTGCTCAAGCAGTCTAACAGTCTGTTGTGCAATCTCAAGCTCTTCGTTGGTGGGTACCACTACGATTCGGACAAGGCTGTTCGCCCTCGAAATGTCAACTGGTTTGTCAGGTGAAGGTTTAAAAGTGGAATCATTGACCGCATCATCAAGAAGGATTCCAAGGTGGTCTAAATCCTTGCAGACTTTTTTCCTTACAACAGGTGAATTTTCGCCTATTCCTCCGGTAAAGATGATACAGTCTGGCCTACCCCATGCAGCAAGATAGGCACCTATGTATTTCTTTATTCGAAAGCAAAAGATATCCAAGGCCAAAATGGCCCTTCTATCGTCCATCGAGGCCCGTTTTTCTATCTCTCGCATATCGCTTGTGTCACACAGGCCCAGGAGACCGCTTTTCTTGTTGAGGATATGTTCTATTGTCTCATCTGATAGGCCAAGGTTTCTATTCATGAAAAATATGATTCCAGGGTCAATGTTTCCGCTTCTTGTCCCCATGACCAGACCTTCAAGAGGTGTAAGCCCCATCGAGGTGTCTACGCTTAGCCCTTTTTTGACAGCAGTGGCACTTGCCCCATTGCCAAGATGAAGACAAAGGCATGAAAAGTTGTTCAATGGTATTTGCAGAAATCTTGCTGCCATCTTTGTTACATAATTGCATGATGTGCCATGAAAGCCGTAACGCCGAACCTTGTGCACCGAATAAAATTTCTCTGGCAGTCCATACAAAAAGGCATGGGGTGCCATGGTCTGGTGAAATGCCGTATCGAAGACTGCCACCTGGGGAACATTATGGGCGTGTTCCATTGCCAGTCTGATACCAAGAAGGTTTGACGGATTGTGAAGTGGTGCAAGGGGTATGAGCCTTTCTATTGTGTCAATTACTTCTTCGTCTATGACTACTGGCTTGGAAAAGTGTTCACCCCCGTGTACCACCCTGTGTCCAATCCCGAAAAGTTGTGAAAGGTCTGGTAAGAGATCATAGTTGCCAAGCAGTTCAAACATGATATTAAAGGCATGCAGGTGGTCTGGAATGTGTACAGTCTTGGTGATATTAAGTTCAGGCTTTGTGGACTTTATGGAATATTTGCTTTCTTTTGAGCCTACTTCTTCAATAAGTCCCTTTGCAACAAGGCCAAACCCCTTCCTGGAAAACAGTTTGAACTTCAGAGAGGAACTTCCAGAATTAAGGACCAGGATTTTCATTATTTAAATCTTATTACTTGCAAAATTCCATGTAAATCACCCTGGCGGGTAGATTTTTGCAGGAAGATCTTTGCTGTTGCAGATAGAACCTTTTCGTATCAAAGCCCCTTTACAGCCTCGACTATGGAGTCACTGTCTATCTTGTGCATCCTGTAAAGATCTTTAGGGCTTCCAGAGCTGCCGTAAGTTTTTACGCCGAGACATTTCAGCTTTTGGCAAACCCCGTTTTTTATCAAGGTGCGGGCAACAATAGCTCCAAGACCAGTAGTCACCACGTGATCTTCCACAGTCAGGATCGGGCCATTTTGGGCAGCATCCAAAATGGCCTTTTCATCAACAGGCTTTATGGAGGCCATGTTCAGTACAGAAACCTCCATGCCTGTTTCTGCTAAAATCTGCCATGCCTTCATGACATGGGGGATGGTTGCTCCATAGGAAATGATGGTGCAGGTGCCTGATTTTCCCCGTCTTAACCAGTCGGCCTTTCCAGGCAAAAAGCTATAGCCTTCATCGAAAAAAGGCTTTCCGTTAGTGTTTAGGACCACCGGCATCTTGGACCTTCCCATGCCCACAAAACAGTTTCCCTTATTGCATGCAACGTAACGCACTATTCTGTCGGTCTGGTTTGGATCCGCAGGCATGAAAATGGAGAAACCGAAGATATTTTGCATCAGACCAATGTAATCTATGCATTGATGGGTGGGGCCGTCTTCGCCTACGTCCAGGCCATTGTGAGTGGAAACGATCTTAAGGTTTGTCAGATTTTGGTCACTCAGTCTGTGCTGGTTGTAGGTTTCGCAAACTGCAAAGACACCAAAAGTGCTGAAAAAACTAACAAAACCGTCTCTTGTTGTGACAGCAGAACAGACGGCAGCGTGATGTTCCTGAATGCCAACTTCAAAGAACGCTTCAGGGGAAACAGAATGAAAGCCATTCATCTTGACTGAGCCTTCAAGGTCACAGCTGAAGCCAAGTATCTTGGGAGCTGAACCCTTTTGGTTATTTGTCTCTGCAAGGGATTTTAGCGCATTTCCATAGGCGGAGCGGCAATCTGTAATTGTGTCTGCAGGGTAGAGGATCGGCTTACCTGGGTCGATTTGCCCATTTGGAACCTTTCTGAAACTGTGTGTGGTGGTGGTAATGTGGTGTTTCTGTCTCTTTTCCTTCCATTCATCCAAAAGGGATGGTGAAAGACCGATCTCTGAAAGGGCATCCCTGGCCATATCCTCTGGCAGTGGAGACCCATGATACTTTTCCTTGTTCTCCATAAAGGAGACGCCTTTTCCCATTACGGTTCTGTTTACAATGACCACAGGTCGCGCCGGGTCAAGGTTTTCATGCAAATAGGCCCTTCTTAGCGCTTGGAAAAGCTCCCTAAAATCGTTACCATCGGCAACATAAACCACGTTCCAGCCTGCAGCCTTGTATTCTTCTCGTACCCTTACAGGCATTACACGTTCAGTGTTGCCGCCTATCTGTAGATGGTTCCTGTCTATTATGCAGACAAGGTCTTTCAAATTGTATTTAACTGCAAAACGGCGAGCCTCTGCTACCTGTCCTTTTTGTTGCTCACCATCTCCCATCAGGCAGAAGGTCTTTTTGCCAGTGCCATGAAGCAATTTGGCTGAAAGGGCAAAACCGTCTGCAGCAGAAAGGCCCTGACCGAGGTTACCAGTATTCCATTCAACGCCTGGGACCCCCTGTTCAATATGGCCACCAAATGCAGAACCTGCCCTTCGAAATTCCGTAAGAAACGATTCTTCTTGGAAGTAACCATATTCACACAGGACCGCATAGACTGCCGGTGAAATATGGCCGATGCTAACAACCAACTTTTCCCTCTCGGGCCAGTCGGGGTCAGAAGGATCATGCTTCATAATGGCATAGAGTAACAGCAGGGCATGGAGGCTGGATAGGGAGCCACCTGGATGTCCGCTCTTGGCAAGGGTGGTTGACATAATGATACGCCCTGCACATCTTTGCCACATTGATGAAAGGGTACGCAACTGCTCATCAGAAAGCTTCTCTGTCTTGGTGATATCTATTTTGAACATTTGGCTTCCTCGGTATGGGTACAGGTATCAGCTTTGACTGTCGAAAATCTTTATCACTTCCTGGGTTATGTCTATGTTGGGGGCAAAATAATATAGGCCAGGCATATTCTTTTCAAGGATCAAAAGGTAGTGGCGCTCCTTTCCAATCTTGTTCACGACTTTTTCCAGCTTCTTAAGTATTGGCTCCATGCGTTTTGCTTCTGCCTGCCGCATCTCAAACTGGGCGTCATCGCTCTTGTCTTTGAAATCTCTGACCATTTTTTTCAACTGCCGTTCCTTCTCCGCTCTTGCCTCCTCGCTCATGAGGGGTGCCTTCTTGTCAAGATCCTGCTTGAACGCCTGAATCTCTCTTTGCCTTGCCTGAAGCTGTTTTTTTAGGCTCTCAAACTTCTTGTTTAGTTCCTTGACTGCCTTTTTCCCTGCCTTGCAGCTTCTAACCACCTTTTGCATGTCTATTATTGCGATTGTCTTGCTTTGGGCAAAACCTTCAGATGATATGGCAACAGACAGAAAAAGGGACAGAATAAGGGCTGGTGTTAGAGATAAAACTCGTTTTTGAATCATGATGATCTCATTCCTCCACGAAAAAATGGCCACACGTTAGAAAGTGCGGCCCGATATTTATAACAGCTTAACCGGTTTGTGTCTTTAGCGAAAGACAATAAAATCGTCCCTCCTGTTTTTTGCCCAGGCAGTTTCATTGTGACCAGGATCAAGTGGCTTTTCCTCTCCAAGGCTCACAATGGTTATACGTCCTGGGTCCACGCCCATGTTGACCAGGTAGTCACGTGCTGCCTTTGCCCTTTTTTCACCAAGGGCAAGGTTGTATTCATTGGTACCTCTTTCGTCACAGTTACCCTGGATCTCAACCTTGATGTCAGGATGGTCAAGCATGACCTTTGCATTGTGCTCCATGCGACTTCTCATATCCGGCCTGATGTCATAACGGTCAAAATCAAAATATATTGGAAGAAATGGGGCGCTCGTGCGGCCTTCACTTATTGCTGCTTCACTGCCGGGTTCACGAATTCCTTCGCTTCCAACCACACCTTCTTTGATTGCACCTGCTTCGCCGCCAGTTTGTCCGCCTTTTGCCTGTTCAAGAGGGATGCCGGTACCAGCGCCAGTCTGGGCGGTGGTGCTGCCTTTTTTTGCGCAGCCGCTTAGGAACAACAATAAACACATTGTCAAACCAAAAAGATAAAAATAGTAGGTTTTAGCTCTCTTCATCTCTCCTCCAGTCAAAAAATTTTTTATTGATTAGCAATCTTTGTGCCCACTGTTGTATTGGAACCCTAAAAGACAACTAAGTCAGTTTATCAAAGGAAAGTCAAAATTCAACTTGAAAGATGTTCCATTCGTGATTCCTAATATAATTCTAATCTTTGCATTGTCCTTTTATCGTCCATGCAGAAAGCCTTTTGTCTGCCCGCCTGTCCCACTTGGGATGGCTACTTTCTAAAAGAAGCTCCTTTTTGCACCCTTTTAGAAGGGGTAAAAGCCTGCGAAAATCCTTTGCCCTCGTTATCAGGATTTTCTTCTCCTTTCCATGAAGAAAAGAAGCAACATTTTTTTTCTGTTCAAGGCTTGTAATTGGTTGGCTTCTTCCTAAATAAAATGCCACTGAGGCCATGTTTTTTGATAGTGCAATGTGATTTGTGGGGACGTTTTCAATAAGTGGTTTAATGGCCATTATGAAGGGTTTTAAGGGCCGATCTCTCTCAAGAAGACAATCGATGTTTCCAAAGAATCCGGAAAAGATAGTGTATGAAGCCGCTATGAGCAAGAATGTTTCAGAAAAAAAGCCGGTTTTTCCTTTAAAAATATGAAGGTAAGACCAGACAATCAGAAATATGCTGCTAAGTGCTGCTGTGAAAAAAAGCATAATGGAAAGTCCCTCTGGTGGAAGATAACCAAAGTGTTTTTTCATTAAGATAAAAACAACAGGATTAATTAGGCCCACTATACATATGCAGCCAAGGAGAAACGCCTGCAAGGATATAGCCATTGAAAGCAGCCATTTTTTTGCTGGCCTTGTTATAAAAGCTGCCATGCCAAGGGATGCAAAGGGCAAGATGGGCAGTATGTAGTAGCTACGCCGTGAGCTTGAAAGAGTAAAAAGGATGAATATGGCCAAAAAGCTTAAAATCACCCACTTATCGTTTTGGGGAAGGTCTTTATAGTTTTTCAAACCATCTGCCAAGAAACCTGCAAGAAAAAATACCCAGGGCATGCAAAGAAGAGGAACATAATACAGATATACATAAAATGGTTCCTTGTGATCAAATGCCCTAAAGAACCTCAGGATGTTTTCTCTAAAGGCAAGTTGCAGACCCTCTTGTCCATAATTTTGCGCCGATATCTTTGCATAAAAGAAAGGGGCCACATAAACTATTGCGGCCAAGACGGCAGCAAGTAGATTGGAGATATTTAAATGCCTTTTCCAAGTATTGTTCAAAAATATGTGACAAGAAACGACTACTATAGGTACTGCCACGGCAGTTAACCCCTTGAACTGGGCCCCCACTGCACAGATAAGATAGAATCCTGCGTATGAGAAAAAGTCTGCTTTTTTTTCAAAATAAATATACCAGCAGATCGAAATAACGATGAAGCACAGATTCTCCATGTCAGCTGCTGCAGTTCTTGCCCAAAAGACGAAACCGAAGGACGTGAGCATGAAAAAAGTTGCGACAAGGCCGGTTTTTTCGTCCCAAAGTCGCTTTCCAAGCCAGTAAACACAACATAGCGAAACCAAAGCACAAATGGCACTTGGAAGCCTTGCCACCAACTCGTTTAACTGTCCAAGGCCCTGGGCAAGTATGGCTATAACCCAATATGTGAAAAGGGGTTTGTCAAAGTAGGGCTCTCCATTTATTGATGGATGGAAAAAATCCCCTGTGAGGAACATTTGGCGAACCACCTCGGCCCATCGGCCTTCTGAGCCCCATAAGGATTTGCATCCAAGATTGTGGAAAAGAAGATAGCTGGCAGCGGCCAATAAAACGAGCCAGATGAAAAGCCGTCTGTCAGCCTTTTTTTTGATGGAATCCATGCTTTTGGGTCAAGGGTACAAAAGTTAAAGGAAGCGGGCTGCTGGTTATTTACTTCATCAATTTCAAAATGGCAAATGAAAAAGGGACTGCTACTAATCTATCAGGATAACGACGATACAACCAAGCTTATTTTTTAAGCCTCAGTCTTTCGGTTTCCATTCTGATCTGCTCAAGCTTTTTTAGTTCAAAAGAAAGCTTGTCTTTTTCCTTTTGCAGTTTCACTTTTTCTGAAAGACAGCGTTTTTTTTGTTTTTTTAGAGATCGGACAACTTGACGACACTTTTTGTATTTTTCTTTTGCCTTTGCGAAGGCATGGATGATTTTCGAATCGAAGGGATAACGTGATGTGCAGGTTTGTTCCTCAAGTATGTTTCTGTACTCTTTTTTGTCAGCGTCAAGGAAAATTAGATAGAACGCAGCCTCGCATCTGTGGCCACCTGTTTTCAACGCGTTTTTCAAGACCGAAATGGCTTCCTGTTGTCTATTTTCAGAATAAAGAAATCTCGCCTCCTTAATAGGTGAGATAGTCAGCGTGGTGATCTCGGGATTGTTCATGCAACAACCGCTTAGGAGCATACCGCTTAAAGCGGCAATAATATGAACACGGCTGCACCTTTTTGTTCTTCTACTGCCAATTCCTTGGGTGGTGGACTTTCTATCCAAACCTTTCCTCCATGGGCCGAAATTATTTGTCTGGCAATGGTGAGCCCAAGGCCACTGCCGCTCTGTCTGGGGGCCGTTTTTGCCTGATAGAACTTTTCAAATACCCTGGTTTGCTCATGGTCTTTCAGGCCAGGGCCTTCATCAATCACTGCTATTTGAACAAACGTTCTCTTTTTGATGGTGCTTTTTCTGATGACGATCTTAATGGTACCATGTTCTGGACTGAAAGTTATAGCATTATCGAGAAGATTCAAGAGCACCCGCTCCATCCTTTTTTGATCTAAACCTATTATTAAATCATTATCGGTATTTTCTACCTTGAGCTTTAAATCTTTTGCAGATAATAGAGTGGAGACGCCTTCTTTTACGGTGTTAACAATCTCCAGCACGGGCACCTTTTTTTTGTTCAGATTCAAAAGGCCAGCCTGCATCTTTGACAAGTCCAAAAGCTCTTCTATGAGGGCCTTGAACCTTTCCATGCTCGTGTTTAAGACTTCCACCAGTTTTGACTGCCTTTCGTTTAGTCGCCCTATGTCGGGCTCTTTTAGAAGTCTTGTTGCCTCGAGCATAGCAGCAAGTGGTGTTTTTAACTCGTGGCTGGCCACGGCAATGAAATCCGATTTTAGTGTATCGATCTCCTTTAGGCTTTTGGCCATGTCATTGAAGGACCTGGCAAGCTGCCCCAGTTCGTCGTTAGTTATGACAGGAATGTGATGGTCGAAGTCACCACTACCTATGGCCTTGGTACCCTTTTGTAGATAAAGGATCGGTTTTTTGATGTATATATAAAGGGCCCACGGAACAAACAGTGCAACTATGAATGCAACAAGCATAAGGATTATCGTTCCGTTTTTTACCTGGCCTATGACCCTGGATGTTTCGAGAGAACGGCTCTTGAGCGATGCCTTTTGTATGAATTCGGCCCTCTTTAGCAGGACCATAAGCTGAAAGGCAAGGCCCTTTATCTCTTGTTCCCGGGCCTCGTCAGAAGGATCAGGTCCCTGGTTGGGAGGAAGATCAAGGCCTGCCTTTTTTTCATATGCACCTATAACCTTGGAAAGCAGGCTGAGAGTGGTATGAAATTCAGAAAGATTTTTTCTTAGTTGTTTAGAATTACCTGCTATTTCGATAGACAGCTTCGTGTTAAGATTTTCTATGATTTGTTTGACCTGTTTCAGCGAGTCTTTTTTGTGTAATATGACAAGCCGTCTTGCCTCAGCCTCAAGTGAAGGGACAAGGTTTTTGGCATACTCTAAGGATGATGAAATCTCCAGGTTGCGTTTGAAATATGTGGAAATTGTTTTTTCTATCTTATAAATGGAATAAAGTGAAAAAACGCATGGTACTATAAGTATAAAGAGCAGGAATAGATACCCGGCTAAAAGTTTTTGATATAGGCTGAACGGGGGAAAAATTTTCATTTTGTTCCGGATTCTTGAATAAAAATTACCCTTTTAAAATCAACACAGGAATTAACACAAGGCAACAAATATGACAAAGAAAAACCACACCAATAAAACAGTTAGCAAGACCAAGGCCAGAATACTTCTCGTGGATGATGAGGCAAACATACTTGAGGTGATGAAAATCAGGCTGGAACTGCTTGGTTACGAGGTCATGGCAACATCGGATCCATTAGAGGCCCTTGAGATCTTTTCAGAGAATCCTGATATCGAGATACTCCTTACGGATCAGCGTATGGAAAAACTTACAGGTCGGGATCTCATGGCAAAGTGCCTGGATATTAATCCCTATGTCCAGACAATAATATTCACCGCCTACGGAACTATTGAGCAGGCAGTGGAGGCCATGAAGGCAGGCGCATTTTCATATGTCACCAAGCCAGTGGATCATAAAGAACTTGAAATAAAGCTTGAACAGGCCCTTGAAAAAAGGACTCTTCTAAAGAAAGTCCACGATTTTGAAGGACTTATTGATGGAAAAAGCGAATTTTCAGGCATTATCGGTAAGAGTACGAACATGAAGGCAATTTTCAAGCAGATACTTCAAGTAGCTCCCACTGATATCACCGTGAGTGTTTTTGGTGAATCTGGTACAGGCAAGGAGCTTGTGGCGCGGGCCATTCACCTTCATAGTGGTAGGGCTAAGGGGCCGTTTGTAGCAGTAAACTGTGCGGCCATTCCTGAATCTTTGCTGGAAGATGAGCTTTTTGGTCATGTAAGGGGGGCATTTACCTCTGCTGTTGGGTCAAAGAATGGGGTTTTTGCATCTGCAGACGGCGGGACACTCTTTCTTGACGAGGTCGGAGAGATGGCAGAGGCGATGCAGGCCAAACTCCTTCGTGTTCTTGAGACAGGAGAGGTGAAACCTCTTGGCAGTGACAGGGTAAGAAAGGTGGATGTAAGACTCATTGTCGCAACCAAGCAGGATCTCAAAAAGATGGTTGCAAAAGGCTCATTCAGGGAGGATCTTTTTTATAGAATACATGTAGTTCCCATACATATGCCCCCGCTTCGTGAAAGAAAAAGCGATATCCCCCTTCTTTTTGCACATTTTCTTAAAAAGGCAATAAAAAAGACCAACAAAAAGATCAACTGGATCGATGAGGACATCCTTCAGGCCTTTAAGCTGTATAACTGGCCGGGTAATGTGAGAGAGCTCGAGAATATGGTGGATTTTTTGGTTGCCATTGCCCAGGAAGACCTTTTGGGGGCCGAACTTTTGTCATCGACTCCTCTTGGGGAATTTTCTTCCAAGATCCCTGTAAAGCCCTTGAAGGATGCCCGCTTTGAGTTCACCAGAAACTATCTTGAAAATCTGTTAAAGATGACCAAAGGGAATATAAGTCTTGCAGCAAAACATGCAGGGTATTACAGGGCAGATTTCTACAAGCTTCTTGAAAGACACGGTCTTGATGCAGAGTCCTTCAGAAAGAGGACAAGAAAAATCAGCACGTCAGAACTTTCTTCCCTGTGAGACTGTCGCCTCGTGAAATGCCATACTCAATTGTTGCCAAAATGTGAAAATATTGATAGTTTGAAATGAACTTCTATTCATTTGTATAGGAGAATCTGTGTAGAAGATTTTTTTAAAGGAAAGTTCGTGACGATCGTTACAGACGCTACTGGATCTGCAAGTGATGTTCATGGTAATGAGCCTGATATTTCAGGCAAATTGTGCGTACAGCTTGTAAAAAACAGCAGGCGTTTATCTGGAGGGTAAAAAGAGGCCGTTCAAGCCCAGAAGAAGCTTGGACGGCCTTTTGATTTAATAGTTAAATATTAAGGAGGTTGTCGGTGATGAGTGATAAACCGTTCATTTTGTGGTTCAAAGAAATCGGAATTAAGGATGTTCCGCTTGTAGGTGGCAAAAATGCCTCCCTTGGTGAAATGTATCAGCATCTTTCTTCCAAGGGTGTGAAGGTTCCAAATGGCTTTGCAATTACAGCCGAGGCATACAAACATTTGCTTAAGGAAGCTGGAATAGAGGCTGCAATCAGGGATGCCTTGGCCGATCTTGACACGAGCGATATTAACAATTTGAGAGAACGCGGAAAGAAGGTCAGGGAAATCATACTCAATGCCAAGTTCCCAGAAGACCTTGAGGAGGAGATAAAAAAGGCCTATGCAAAAATGGAAGAGGAATACTATCCCAACGTGGATGTTGCTGTTAGATCATCCGCTACTGCAGAGGACCTTCCAGATGCCTCCTTTGCTGGCCAGCAGGAGACTTTCTTGAACATCACCGGCACCGATGCCCTGATTGAGGCGTGTCACAAGTGTTTTGCCAGCCTCTTTACCGACAGGGCCATATCATACAGACATGACAAGGGATTTGGTCATTTTGACGTATATCTTTCTATTGCAGTCCAGAAGATGGTCAGGAGCGACAGTGCAAGTTCAGGTGTCATGTTCACCATTGATACAGAAAGTGGCTTTGAGGACGTAGTCTATATTACTGGTGCCTGGGGGCTTGGTGAAAACGTGGTGCAAGGGGCAGTAAATCCTGATGAGTTCTATGTGTTCAAACCAACCCTTAAAAAGGGTTTCAGACCGATAGTAAGTAAGCGTCTTGGTCTTAAACAGTTCAAGATGGTCTATACGGACGATCCTAAGGAACCAGTAAAGAACATAGAGACAACCCCAAAGGAAAGAAACACTTACGTGCTTTCAGATGATGAAATACTTAAACTTGCCAACTGGGCCTGCATAATTGAGGAACATTACCAAAAGGCCATGGACATTGAATGGGCTAAGGACGGTGACGGAAAGCAGGTTGGAACCGGGGAGCTTTTCATTGTGCAGGCACGGCCTGAGACGGTTCATTCCCAACGTGCAACAAATTACATGGAGACCTATAAGCTTCTTGAAAAAGGGGAGGTGCTTGCCACAGGAAAGGCAGTTGGTGAAAAGATAGGCCAGGGCAAGGCTCATGTGATCAAGGACGTAAGCCAGATTGCCAGTTTCAATGAAGGAGAGGTTTTGGTGACTGATATGACCGACCCTGACTGGGAGCCCATAATGAAGGTGGCTTCAGCCATCGTTACCAACCGGGGCGGAAGGACTTGTCATGCCGCCATTATCTCCAGAGAGCTTGGTATTCCCTGTGTCGTAGGAACAGAAGACGGTACGGAGCGCATTCCAACTGGGGCGGACGTGACCGTTTCATGTGCAGAAGGTGAAGAGGGAAAGGTTTACAAAGGGCTTCTTAAATATGAGGTGGAAAGGATCGATTTTGCCAACGTTCCAAAAACAAAGACAATGATAATGATGAATGTGGGAATACCAGAGCAGGCCTTCTCTCAGGGGAGGATCCCAAATGACGGGGTTGGGCTTGCAAGGATAGAGTTTGTTATCAACTCGCATATAGGCATACATCCTCTTGCTCTCATTCACTTTGAAGAGCTGAAAAAGAAGGCTGAAAGTGATGAGGATGTGCGGAAAGTGGTTGAAGAAATAGAAAGCAAGACTGCTGCCTATGAAGATAAGTCCCAGTTTTTTGTGGACAAACTCGCCCAAGGAATAGCTACCATCGCAGCAGGTTTCTATCCAAAGGATGTGATTGTCAGAATGTCCGATTTCAAGAGCAACGAGTATGCAAACCTTATTGGTGGGCAGCTATACGAGCCAGTGGAGCATAATCCAATGATAGGTTGGCGTGGGGCGTCCCGTTACTATGCTCCTGCCTTTGAGCCGGCCTTTGCCCTGGAATGTCAGGCCTTCAAGAAGGCACGTGACGAAATGGGCCTTACCAATGTAAAGAGCATGATTCCATTTTGTCGTACAGTTGAAGAGGGCAAGAAGGTAATAGGCATAATGGAGAAGCATGGCCTTAAGCAAGGTGAAAACGGGCTTGAGATCTATGTGATGTGTGAAATTCCGAGTAACGTTGTGCTTGCGGACCAGTTCGCTGAGGTATTCGATGGATTCTCCATTGGCTCAAATGATCTTACTCAGCTTACCCTTGGCCTTGACAGGGATTCGGAACTGGTGGCCCACATTTACGATGAAAGAAACGAGGCAGTAAAACGGCTTATTAGGCAGGTGATAAATACTGCCAAGGAAAAGAAGAGGAAGATAGGTATCTGTGGTCAGGCACCCAGTGATTTTCCTGATTTTGCAGCATTTCTCGTTGAATGCGGGATAGATTCCATGAGCCTTACCCCTGATACAGCCGTTCGGACAAGGCTTCTTGTGGCAGAAAAGGAAAAGGAATTGGGTATTAGTTAATAGTTAGTTTTATATGTAAGATTGATTTAAAAAGGCGGCCTAAGGGCCGCCTTATTTTATTTTTAGAACAGAACCCCGTTTTTTAAGGATACGATTATTCCAAGTCCTGCAACTATTACGAACCAGCCAATCATGGCCCCCACGGCCTTTTTCCCTAAGGATGGGTCGAGGGTTGCCACCTCACCAGCTTTTACCTTTCCAGCTTGAAAGGCGGCAACTGCAGGGAAGTAGAGAACAAAGAGTCCCATCACAAAGGTTGCAAAAAAGAGTATGGTGCTTGGCCAGTCTGCATTTACAGGGTAGTTGTAGATGGAATAACCTGCCTGGGACATGTGTTTCATCCTTAGGGCCTCCCTGGCGCAGGACATGACGAAGATCGTCAGAAACATAAAAAGGGCACAATTTATGGCTTTTTCCTTTGGTTTATATAGGGATGCGCCTATATACGCCGTGGTTACCACACCCAGTGCGGCTCCAACAAGGAATAAGGGATTTCTTGCAAAGTGAAATTCCTTTGGGATAAGGCCAAGCCACCAGAAACCTGCACCTATTGCAATGGCAGATGCCCAAAAGGCCATCCATGCCCCCTTATGTCCAACGTATTCCAGGTATTTTGGGTCATAGTCTTCCCTCTTATCAAAATAGGCGGCATAGAGCATCAAAAAGACCCCAGTGACTGCAAAGGAAGGTATCAATATGTGAAGCAACCTTCCAAGTTCCAAGCCATGAAACTCTCCGCCAGAGTAGGAAACTGTGCCGTTTGCTGCAACAATCCATTCTTTCCAGTGCTGCGGCATGAGCTGTTCCATTGAGAGCATGTGAATGAAAAGGGCTGTGCAAAGAAGAAGTCCTGCGGCCACAAGTGCCCAACCGGTCTTTGCCGAATTTACATCAGCATTTCGGTTTCCAAGGTAAAATCCATATCCGGCGTAAAATGCCAGGGTAATCACTACCAGGAACAGTAGGGCCCAAAAGGCAGAAAGTGTTGTTGCTGTGTACCAGAAGGGATCATAGATGACCTGGACGAAAAGTAGCGGTGCAACACCAAGGACGATGGCAATGGACATGCCCACAGTTAGAACCCTCCCAAGGGCCTTGGCAAGTCTTAGCCCATATTCGTTTTTCTTCCAAAGCTCCCATATGGCCAAAAAGGTGCTCCCAACAACCAGATTGACCATGATTATGTGAAGGGTAAAGGTAAGAACCAAAAGGAACTGGAATACTATGGGATAAAAGGGAAGCCCGGAAGGGTCCCTCATGACATTTAGATATGTTGCAAGATCCATTTCTTACCTCCTTGTTATGGAAAAGAGATATTCAGATGCTGCCTTCTTGTCTAAGTCGTTTCCGGCAAATGGCGGCATGAAAGGGTAATCACCAAGGGCTTCAAGAAAGCCCTCAATGTCTTCCGGAGATTCTGGGGCAAGGTTTTCAAGAAGTTTAGACAAGGGCCTGATTTTGCCGAATCTATCAAGGGCATGGCAGTTGCCACATTGATGGTGAACAATGAGCTCTCCTGCCTTAAGTAGATCCCTGCTGTTTTTGGGGTCGATCTTGTCTGGTTTGAAATAAAGATGTGTCAGGAACCCATCCTTTTCAAATATTGGGACCTCCGCTTTGATATGTTTTGCAGGTATGTCCCTTGCGACAATCTGATTGCCATACATGTACTGATCTATTATGTATGGCCGCCTAACGCCTTCCCTGAATCCTTCTCCTGCACCTATTCCCATAAAGAGTACGAAAAGGATGACTATTCCAGTGATTGGCCCGGCAAGTTTTGGCTTTACCAGACAGCATATCACAAACCACGCCATAACTATTGCATAGGCAATTATCGCTATTTTCAAAAGATGAGCCAGATAAGGTAGACTCTGGTCTATCCAAAGCTCCTTTGCATGGGCTGGCAATTTATGAAGGTACCAGTACGCAAATACGACTCCTGCCACCATGCCAAGGACTCCCCATAGACCTGCTGTTCTGACAAGCTCTTTGCGAACCTTCTTTTTTGTAAGAGTGCTTGCAACTATAGCCGCATATACACCAGCGATACAGAACATGAAGGCGGTTCTGGTAAGTAACTGAGGCCAATAGGTCTGGTTAAAGAAGCCATCGAAAAATCCACCGCTTTCCACCCATTTTCCAGAAGTAAGCATGAATGCCAAAATTCCCGTTATGATGATCATGCTGATCCATGCAGCCCATGCATAGAGCCAGCCCATCATGAGATGGCTTTTGGGATCGATTTTCCCGAGCGTATAATAATAGACGTAAATGGAAGCGATCTCTATGATGAAGAAGACCCATTCTGTTGCCCAGCCCCAAACATAATTGTGGATAAGACCTGAGATGCCCCTTGGGCTTGCAACCGTAGCCGCATACCATATGCCAACACCTGATAAAGAACCAATGACAAAGCAGAATATAAGGATTAGAAGCGTGTACTTCTTGACAAATTCAAGTAATTCAGGCCTTTTTTCCTTGTACGCCTTTCTCTCAACATAGACAATGAACCAAAAGGCACCGGTTGCAAGATGGCATGGTAGTATGTGAAACGTGGCTATCAAAGCTATCACCATGCCAGAAGTAAAAAATGGAACCTCCCAAAACGGATACATGGTCTAACCTCCTTTTTGCATGTACAGATCGATGTGTAGATGTACAGACGACTTGGGTCTCATGTATCTATTATCGAACCTGTGGCCAATTTTGTGAAGAGCCAATTTGCAAAATCAAAAAAGAAAAAGTCTTAAAAAAGGTCAGAACAAAAAGGTTATCACTCCAAGATGCTCATCCCTCCCGTCGTTGTTGTCATGGGTGTCTGCATTTGACAGATGCATGTACCTGTAGCCAAGTTCGATACCATTTTTAAAGGAAAGACCAAGAGCAGCAATAAGTGAAAATTGCTGGGCAGCCCCTAACTGTCTGCCGTTTATGTTTGCCCTCGATAGGAAATGGACACCTGCGCCAAGATCCAAATAGGGAGTAATGGTGTGAAATCTGTGACACTCATAGCGGAATACAGGTTGGAAACCTATATCAAAGGTGGCGTCAGTGTTGTCAAGAAAGCCTGTGTCCAGCTCAAGTCGCAGGTGACCTGTGCCATATTTCCACAGCCTGAGATACTGCGGAAACCAATAGGCCCCTACAACTCTGTATGAAGGAGAGCCATCAAAAGTGGAGCCAATTTCCAAAGACGCAGACCATTTGACCTTGCCTTTGTCAAGTTCCATCCCGAATGTTTGGCTGGCAAGCAAGACGAAGATGGTGGATGCGATAAAAAATACCAATTTTGACCTAAAATTTTTCATGTTTCCCCCCTCTTTTTGAGAACACGCTCATTTATACCCTATTTAAGCCACAGTATCCTCCTGTTTTCAAGAGGCACCCTGGCTTCTTCAAATTTTGGAATGATGCGTGGTGTATAGTGCGAAAAAGGCCTTTGGGATACAATGTGTACCTGGTATAGATAGCCGTTTATGGCACCCCTTAAGGGTTCAACAGGCTCCATCACCCATATTTCAGGTGGTTCTTCATCAGAAAGCGGCTCTGCATAACACTCAACACTCACCATGTCGGTGTCAAGGCCGTCAAGATAGACCTGAAGCCTTACGAAATATCCATTCTCATCCTGTGAAACCTCGAGATTACCAAAGTAGATGTTTTTCCAATGGTGATCTATGGCCTGCTGCCACTGAAATATGCGTTTCCCAAAGGCTCCATCATCCATTGATCTTCTCACAAAGGCCTCGGCAGCAGGGATGTAGTATTCCTCAACGTACTGTCTAAGCATGCGGTTTGTCGAAAATTCTGGTGTCAGTTTTGCCATGCTCGTCTTGATCATGGCCACCCATTTTCTGGGTATGCCCACCTCGTCCCGTTCATAAAAGGTTGGGATCACCTCATCTTCAAGCCTTTGGTACAGTTCTTCCGCCTCCATTTTGTCCCACATGGGATCATCGTCATGCTCCTTTCCGTCACCTATTGCCCATCCCACGTCTGGGTCATAGGCCTCAGCCCACCATCCATCAAGCTCGGAAAGATTCAGGCCACCATTGACCAGAAGCTTCATGCCGCTTGTACCGCTTGCCTCCCAAGGCCGCCTTGGATTGTTTATCCATACATCTACCCCCTGAACCAGTTTTTTTGCCACCATCATGTCGTAATCCTGGATGAAGACCACTTTTCCGAATACGTCATGTCTTTTCAGGAATGAGAACCACTGCCTTATCATCTCTTTTCCGATGAAATCGTTCGGATGGGCCTTTCCTGATATGATGAGCTGCACAGGTCTTCCGGGGATGTTCAGTATGCGGGCGAGTCTGTTGGGGTCGGTAAGGAGCAGGGTAGGGCGTTTGTAGGCTGTAAATCGCCTTGCAAAGCCAAGGGTAAGCGCGTTTGGATCAAGTATCTCATCATAGGAAGAAGATGTGGTTTCAAGGCCAGATGCAGCGGCCTGCCACTTAAGTCGTTTTCTCACAAATTTTATAAGTTCCATCCTGCTTTCAGCCCTAAGTTCCCAGAGCTGTTCATCGGAAAGGGACTCTATATTTTCCTTTATCTTTTCAAGGGTACCAAGCCATCTGTCATGTCCACACGCACCAGACCACAATACACCCGATGTCTTTGACTCCCATGAAGGCACATGGACTGCATTTGTCACATGTCCGACAGGAATCTGTCTGACAGGCCATCTTGGGAAAAGGGGCTGAAAGATAGATCTGCTAACCTTGCCATGCAACCTGCTGACTCCGTTTATGAACAGGGAACAGTTCATGGCGAGATAGGCCATATTAAATGGCTCAGAATCGTCTTCCGGATCCTTCCTTCCAAGGGCATAGAACTGGTTCTCCTCAAGGCCTATCTGCTTTGAATATAGTTTAGCGTATGGGGCAAACATGCTGGCAGGGTATCTGTCAAAGGCCGCATCAACTGGGGTGTGCGTGGTAAAGATATTACCGGCTCGGATGCAGTTTAGCGCAACCTGAAAGGGGCAGCCTGTTAGCTTCATGAAACCCTTGATTCTTTCTATGGCCGCAAAGGCAGCATGGCCTTCGTTCAAATGGCAAACATTGCAGTTGATTCCAAGGGCCTCAAGAAGCCTCCATCCGCCGATGCCAAGAACAATCTCCTGCTGAAGCCGCATCTCTTCTCCACCGCCATAGAGTTTGCTTGTTATACCTCTGTCCTGGGGCGTATTTCTTGGGTCATTGCTATCCAGCAGGAAAAGTCGCACCTTGCCTATCTTTACCTCCCATGTCTTAAGGGTAAGAAGGCGGCCAGGAAGCTCAACCTTTATGAGCAGCCAGTCGCCCTTGGCATCAAGAAGCGGCATGACAGGAAGCATTACCGGATCATTGTACGGGTAGAATTCAAGCTGGTTTCCAAAGGCATCAACGGCCTGACGAAAATAACCTTGTTGATACAGAAGGCCTATGCCGTAAAGGGGGACTCCAAGATCGTTTGCAGTCTTTAGGTGGTCTCCAGCGAGAATCCCAAGGCCTCCAGAATAGATTGGAAGGGCTTCACTGAGTCCAAACTCCATGCTGAAATATGAAACGGCAGAAAGGGCTGATTCGGAATGAGTCTTCTGGAACCATGCTGGTTCGTGTTCGGCCTGTTGTATCCAGCTAAGCTGCTTTTCTATCTCAGCAACGAAGGAGTCATCCATAGCAAGTTCGTTAAGCCTTCCCTGGCTTACACTTTCAAGGATGAACCAAGGGTTTCCAGTTGCATCCCACATCTCGGCATCTATCTTCCGCCAAAGCTCCTCTGCCCTTCTGTCCCAGCTCCAGCGCATATCAACTGCAAGTTCGGCAAGACCTGTAAGTTTTTCTGGTAATTTTCTTGGCAGGTATCTGCTTGGATGCATGGCAGGCTCCTTTTTTTAAGAAAATCTAATGCTGCAAAAGTAAAAGACAATAGGAAAAGATCTTGGGGAAGAATTCTTCAAATAAAATCTTTCTATAGTCGGAAGCACATAAGTGTATTTAAAAAATGCAGAAATACACCCTGTTTGAAGCGGATTTGCACGGATACTGGATGAACTTGGTCTCAGGTTCTCTTGGTCAATGTATGCTATTGCACCACTTGATTTCTTGATTAATATTTGCAGCATGGATGTTTTTTTGCACATATGTTGTGGTCCTTGTGCCCTTTATCCCCTTGAAGTGTTCAAGGAACGAGGAATAAGGGTTACTGGTTTTTTTTACAATCCCAATATCCATCCCTATATGGAATTTGAAAGAAGGGTGAAGGCCCTTGAAGAGGTAGTAGCCCTCAACAGGGTTGACATTGTTTGGGCAACCCCCGCCTACGGGCTTAGAAAGTGGCTAAGTTTGATAGGAGACAAAAGCAGCTACGAGACAAGGTGCCCCATCTGTTATGAGATGAGGATGGATGAGACTGCAAAGGAGGCCAAAAAGAGGGGCTTTGACCTCTTTTCCACAACGCTTCTTTACAGCAAGTATCAAAGACACGAACTAATAAGAAAAATATGCGAGGCCAAGGCCCGAAAATATGGGATAGACTTCTATTATGAGGATTTCAGGGTTGGCTGGAAAACAGGCATAGAAAAGGCTGTTGATCTTGGCATATACAGGCAGCCCTATTGTGGATGCATCTTCAGTGAACAGGAACGATACTTAAAAAGGCTAAAGCGTCTTGAGAGCAACATGAAAGAAAAGGAGGTCCAAGGCAGTGAATCCCATGCATGAAATAGGAAAGCTTCTTCTTGTCTTTGGCCTTTTTATGGTAATAGTTGGGCTCTTGCTTTTGTTTTCAGCAAAGATTCCCATGATAGGCAGGCTTCCAGGGGATTTTGTCATAAAAAAGGGCAATTTCACATTCTACTTTCCCCTTGCCACCTCCATAATCATTAGCGTAATTTTAACCATTCTTTTTTCCATTTTCAGAAAATGAAAACGGCACCCCTGCCATTTTCAGTGTACCTTTTTGTTCAAGGTCAAGTCGGATGATGGCCTTTATCATGGAGGGATGATTGACCAGAAGAAACCTAATAAAAAAGTGGTTCTTGGCACTTTTTACCTTTTCTATGTCCCTTCCCCTTTTTTCCTTTTTGAAAAGTCAAAGGTATCGTCCTCCCATTGAAAAACGTATTTCAAAGGTTTTGAAACCGGGACAGTTTCTTACAGAACCAGAATTTGTCCTGTTCCATACCAATAAAGGACCAGTTGCCATCTCAAGGCGCTGTACCCACCTTGGCTGCAGGATCAATTACTTCCCGGAAAAAGCCTTGTTTATATGTCCCTGTCATCAAAGCAGATTCACAAAGGACGGCAGATACATATCAGGGCCAGCCAAAAAGGACCTGCATAGATTCAAGGTTGCTGTCCTGGAAGATGGGCAGGGCTATGTGGTATACATACCAAGATGAAGACTATAAGCTATGGTCAGATGACAGGGGCATTTATGCTTCTGTCCATTTTAAGCGGCTTTGTGGTTGCATACCAGTATGAGGTGGCAACCCCTTTTGTCTCGTGTGTGGGAATGGATGCCGTCTTGCCCTTTGGCGCATTTTGGCGCTCCTTTCATTTTTGGTCGAGTCAGGTTTTTGTCATACTTCTTGTTATCCATGCAATAGACGTTAGAAAAAAGGTTGAGGGCGGCAATGCATCAAGTGCTCAGAAGGTGCACTGGATGGTTATTACCCTTTCCGTACCAGTTGCAATATACGCACTATTCTCAGGTTACGTGCTTCGCTACGATGCTACAGGTCAGGCGGCAGGAGCGATTGCAGAGCATCTTTTTTTGAGAATTCCGGTTTTTGGCCAAGTGGTAGACAAAATACTCATGAATCTTTCAGGTGATGGCCTGAACCGTCTCTATCCTGTTCATATACTAACCGGCCTTGTTTGTTGGCTTCTTGGCACTTGGTATCATCTAAAAAGGGTACGAATCGGTCTTGATCCCTTTTTGTTTTCCTTGGTAGCTACTTGTGCCTTTTGTGCCTTTGTACGGGCACCCATTGATCTTCCTGCATTTCATGCCCATCTGATAAAAGGCCCCTGGTTTTTTCTTGGCGTGCAGGAACTTCTCAGATATTTTGACCCGTTAATTGCAGGGATAATCTTTCCAGCCATACCTATTTTTCTCCTTTTTATATTGCCTCTGGTAAGAAACAGGTTGTTCATATACGTTACGGTCTTGTTGTGGACTTTTGCATATACAGGGGTTACGCTGATGAATCTTTTAAGGAATGGATGAGATGGATCAGGTCGCTATTGCATCACTAATTTCCTTTGCTCTCATAATAACAGGGGTTGCCGGGCTCCTTTTGCCTGCGCTGCCTGGGGCCCTTATGATATGGCTTGGTATTGCCGCATTTGGCCTTCTAAATCCTGCTGCCAACTGGTCTGTTAGTTTCTATGTGGCAGAGGGGCTTCTTGCCCTTTCCACCTACGTAATAGATTATTTGGCCACAATATGGGGGGTCAAGAAATTCAAGGGTAGCAAGGCAGGGGCCATAGGCGCTGTGCTTGGTATGCTCATGGTCTTTGTCATGGGGCCCATTGGTATAGTCATTGGCCCTTTTCTTGGAGCAATCGCTGGGGAGCTTTTGGCAGGCGGGGAGCTGAGGCAGGCCCTTACCTCAGGATTTGGATCCTTTGTGGGCTTTATTGTGGCAGCCTTTATGCGCCTTTTCATTTGTGGCTTGATGATAAGCTGGTTCCTGATGAAGGTACTTTCCTTGTCTTCTGTTCATATGCCATTTTAAAAAACTGCATTATCGTACCATTTAGTTGACTGAAGGCGCTGCCATAGCGGCGTTTCTAAAGCTGCCGATCTTCTCTTTGGCTTAATGGATATCAGTCACAGACCGATAAAAAAGATGAATCTATTTTCAATACTTGTGGCAAAGGAGAAGATACTGTGGATGCAAAAATCATAAATCCTTTCCTTGAGGCGGCGATGAATGTCCTTAAGACCATGGCAATGGTGGAGGCCAAGCCTGGTAAGCCCTTCATAAAAAAGGATTCCACTGCAATGGGAGATGTGTCTGGGATCATAGGCATTACCGGAGATGCCCAGGGTTCCATGTCCCTTTCCTTCGAATCTGATTGCATATGTGCCATAGTGACCAACCTTTTTGGAACGCCAGTGTCTGAGGTAAACGACGAGGTCAAAGATGCTGTAGGGGAGATGACAAACATGATCTGTGGTGATGCCAGAAGGCGTCTTGAGGGTGCCGGTGTATCTCTCCAGGCTGGTACTCCAACCGTGGTTGCAGGGCAAAATCATTCAGTAAGGCATATACATACAGGCCCTTGTTTGGCTGTCCCATTTGAGACTCAAAATGGAAAGTTTGTGGTGGAAGTGGCCTTCAATGATTGATTCGCTTTAAATTGGCGCGATTTAAAAAGGCCGCCTTTGTATTTTGACCTTGTGCTGCCTAAGATAGGCTTCTACTTCTCCTTTTGACATGTCCATGGGGAGCCCTTTGGTTTTTCTGTCTTTTTTTGCAAAGTGATTAGGATTAGATTGATCTTGCTCATTGCGAAAACAGGGTGAGGTCAAAAAATGGAAGAGACGACAAGGAGGCGGATTTCCAGAATAAAAAAGGCCCTTGCTGCCAGGGATCTTGATGCACTTTTAATAACCTGTCCGGAAAACAGGTATTATTTGAGTGGTTTTTGGGCTGAGGATCTTGGGTTTACAGAGTCTTCCGGTGCCCTTCTTATAACAAGGCATGAAAACCTGCTTCTTACAGATGGTAGGTACGAGGAACAGGCAAGAAGCCAGGCACCATCCTTTGCCATTCATATCTATAAAAAGGGCCTTCCGAGGCTACTATCCAGCCTTTTTAGGCAGATCGGCATAACAAGATGTGGTTATGAGCCCTCATTTTTGTCTTGTTCGAGGTTTGAGCACCTGAAAAAGGCCGTTTACCCAGTCAGATTTGTTGATTTCGGCAATCTTGTTTTCAGGATGAGGGCAATCAAGGACAACAAAGAGTTAGAGAAGACCAGGGAGGCGCAGGAGGTTGCTGAAGAGGTTTTTGAGGGCCTTTTGTCATGGATTCGCCCTGGCATGACAGAGAAAGAGGTGGCATTTGAGATACTGAAGGGTCTTTCTATGAAGGCAGACGGTCCTTCTTTTGCACCAATAGTGGCCTCTGGCCCAAACAGTGCCCTTCCCCATGCTATCCCGCAGGATAGACCTATTGAGAAAGGGGAACCTGTTATAATAGATATGGGCGCCCGCCTTGACGGTTACTGTTCAGACATGACAAGAACCATATTTCTTGGGGAGCCGAATGAATATTTCAAAAGGATCTACATGGTGGTAAAGGAGGCACAGAATGCGGCCCAGACCTTTGTAAGGGCAGGTGTTACGGCAAAAGAGGCAGACGCTGCAGCAAGAAATGTAATAAAAGATCACGGCTACGGGCAATATTTCTGCCACGGTCTCGGTCATGGGGTAGGTATTGCCATACATGAGGCCCCTGCCTTGTCCTTTAGAAACAGGAAAAAGCTTAGGTCCAACATGGTGGTAACCATTGAACCGGGAATTTACGTGCCTGGAAAAGGAGGAGTAAGGCTTGAAAATATGGGAATAGTCCGGGAAAAAGGCCTTACTCTCCTCACTTCCAACAAGTGGTACTATGACTTCCGCATCTGATCCGCAGGCAGAACTTAGCCTAACTGAACATCTGGCAGAGCTAAGGACAAGGCTCATTCGTTCCATAGCCGCTGTGGCAGTGGGCTTTTGTGTGGCTTATGCCTTCATAGAGCCAATATTTGCAGTGCTTTCAAAGCCCCTTGAGGAGGTGGTCCCACCAGGGACCAGTCTCATCTTCACATCCTACCCAGAGGCATTCTTTACTTATCTCAAGCTTGCCCTTACCTGTGGCATATTTATGGCAAGCCCGGTGATCCTGCACGAAATATGGGCCTTTGTCGCCCCTGGCCTTTATCCCCATGAAAAGAAGTGGGCCCTTCCCTTTGTTGTGTTTTCAACCATCTTCTTTGTTGGCGGTGCGCTCTTTGGTTACATTGTGGTGTTTCCGGCTGCATTTAATTTCCTTGCAAGCTATGCCGGGCAGGATCTTAAGCTTCTTCCAAGCGTCAGTGAGTATTTTAGTCTTACAATCAAGTTGCTTTTGGGCTTTGGAGTTGCCTTTGAGCTGCCCATTTTCATGGTGTTCATGGCACTAATAGGTATCCTTGATGCAAGAATGCTAAGAAAGAACAGGAAATATGCCTTGCTCATTATATTCATCCTTGCAGCAATCATTACTCCAACGCCTGATGTGGTAAACCAGTGTTTGCTTGCTGCGCCACTGCTTGTTCTTTATGAAATAAGCATATTTCTTGTCTCCATCATCTGCAAAAGGAGAGGATCTCCATGATGGTGTCTTTATTGTAGCTGTCATCTATACCCCATATTCTCGACTGAAAGAGGGCATTTTCAGCAATTTTTTCAAAATCAGATTCAGGAACCTCAAGTTTCCCAAGACTGCTTGGGCACTCGATGGAAGAAAGCCACTTGGAAAAGGCCTCAGCACTAAGGCAGGCAGCATTTAGGTCCTCTTCTGAACTCTTTAATCCAAGACATCTGATGCCAAATCTTGCCACCTTTTCAGGATGGCCCTTTTCTGCCTTCCATTTCATCCATCCAGGCAACAATGCAGCAAGTCCTGCCCCATGAGGAACTTTATATATGGCACTTATGGCGTGTTCTATTAAATGAACAGGGAAGGGATGCTCACCAACTCCGGCCCTTGTAAGGCCGTTTAATGCAAGGGTGGCTGCCCACATAAGGGCCGCCCTATACTGATAATCATCCGGCCTGTCCATGCATTTTGGTGTAGCC
>JALSQG010000177.1 GCA_026985565.1 Deltaproteobacteria bacterium | reverse complement strand
GCACTTACCTGATGCCACTTCATCGCATAAAGGGTACCACTTGAGAGATCGCCTTCATTATCCGCAACGAACATGAACAGTCCTACATTTGTACCATCATCAGACATATACACTGTTCTTTTGTCAGGAAGAACATATCCAAGCTCATAGGCCAAACGTCCCATGGAGTAATGCTTTGTCACAGTGGTCTGGGCGTTTTCATCCACAGTTACCTCTACAATCCATCCATAGTCGTAAGGATTCAGCTCAAGAAGATTGTTTCCGTAATAAGCAGCCATTGCATCATAGTAATCATCTATGTGGCCTTTATCGTCTCTTTTTGCTGCATCTGGCTCGTATTCTTCGCTTCCCAGATGGCTGTTCCAGGGAGTCACACTTCCTGCACAATGAACCCATCCGCCCCTGACTCCTGAAAAATCAATGGGTCTTGTTGAAATGGCTGTCAGCTCTCCAGTAGCCATATCCTGATGTAACTCTGTAAGATACATTGCACCAGGACGCGACTCAAAATGGGATATCATAAATAATCTGTTCCCAACCTTATGGAGGGATGCGAAATCGTTGGCATTAGAAATCCGCAAAGAACCGTCTTCCGCCTTGAGTGGGTTGCCCTTGGCGTCATAAAGTTGTCCAAAGACCTTTCCTCCAACCTGATCCCCGCTGCGCAAGATTGTATGATAACCAATTGGATATTTTTCCCCGTTTACGAAAGCAAAACTTGAGGCCAAAATTTCCCGCTTCTGTGCATCTGTCTTGGGAAAGATTACCGACGGGAAAAAAAGGTCACTCACAACAAATTCCATTGGGATTTCAGATGCAACCATTTCATTGCCTTCTGCTGTCTTGTATCCAACAAACATGCGGAAATGACCTTTGATATTTTTAAGGCCATTTATAATTTCAATGTGATTGGAATCTTTGAGAACAAAGGGAGAAGTAGCAGGTTCCATGCGAGACGGAGGGCCATAGAGCAGGTGCCACATTCCCTTTGCATCTCGATATAGGATGCCATTATTGACGTAACACCAAATATAGGCCTGGGCCGTTTTACCTATGTCAGCGGTTCGTGGATGTATGTTTGCCTCAATGCTTAAAGGCTCATTAGTTGAAAAAAGCTCCACCGTATCGCTTTCTACCGATGACTGTTTGTCCACCAAAGGCGCTGTGTTTGACGTTTGGGCACTAATTGACATATCAAAAGAGGCATCTGTGGGGCCATTTTTTAGACTTACTCCTTTGATGCCCGTTTTTGACACTGTCTTTGCCCCTACACTTGAAAAACACAGAAGTACAAAAATCAAACTAAGAAAGGTGGCTAATGCAGTAGTTCGTCTTTTCATCTTCAAACATCCTCTCCTTTTTATTGAAAGATTACCTTTCGCTTGAACCACGCACTGGAGAATCAGTTGAACTGATCCATGATGGTCCAAAAGTGATTGACCATTCTGATACACCTGTGGGATTAGAAAATGGTTAGCTCTTTGTTAAAAGATCTTGAGATTATGGTTTGAAAAATCTTAATTTTTAAGAAATTCTATACCATATCCAAAAATGCGTGGATTTTGGATATGGTTTCTTGCTTATTGGCTGCCCACTCAGGTGCCAAAAGCTCCCCCTTTGCGGGGTCTCCGGTCAGCCTTTGAATCACTGTTGAGTCTGGAAGAAGTTTTATGGCCTTTGCCACAAGATTTGCGTAGGTGTCTTGGGCAATGGGGATATAGTTACCTTCCATATACATTCGGGCAAGAGCAGTGTCTTTGATGACGTATAATTCATGAAACTTTATGCCCTCTATTCCCAGGTCCCTCACCAGTTTCACTGTCTCTAACATTTCCTCTTCCCCTTCACCGGGAAGGCCGAATATGACGTGGGCACATATCAGAAAAGGATATTTTCTTGTAATCTCCACTGCCCTTACAAAGGTTTCAACGTCATGTCCCCTTTTGATACGTCTTAGGGTAGCATCAGATGCGCTCTGTAATCCATATTCCATCCAGACCATCTTTTTGGGGAAACACTCCAGTATAAGGTCAAGTACGTCCTTATTTATGCAATCGGGCCTTGTACCTATGGCGATGGCCACAACATCAGGATGGTCTGAAACCTCACCATATATTTGTCTCAACCTTGAAAGGGGGCCATAGGTGTTTGAAAAAGACTGGAAATATGCTGCAAACTTCCTTGCCTTGTATCGTTTTTTTGCCCACAATATGCCCTGATGAAGCTGCTGTCTTATCGAAATGCCGCGAGCGGCTGCGCCTGTGCCAGAGCCTCGTTCGTTGCAGTAGATACAGCCTCCGGATCCATAGGCCCTGTTTGGACAGCCAAGACCAGCATCAAGGGGGATCTTCTGGACCCTCTGACCAAACCTGTTTTTGAAAAACGCATTCAGACTGAGATAGCTAAGATTATTCATCTGGATTAAATGTCATGCCAGTTTGCCTTGGTAGAAGGTTTCATGCTACGATACGTATTACTACAAGGTAGAATTTGTCTCAAATTGAAAGATGATTTCTTGAAAATTGGTTAACAAGAAGGCAGTCAAAGTCAATCAAAAACAAATAGGGGGAAAACCATGTTTTTCAAACAGTTCATCGTTAAGGGAATGGGATGCTTGTCTTATCTCATCGGTTGCCCCATGGCCAGACAGGCAGTTGTGGTTGATCCCAAAAGGGATGTGCAGGACTATCTCGATGTGGCAAGGGACAAGGGCATGCAAATTACGCACGTCTTCGAAACCCACATACACGCAGACCATGTCAGCGGAAATCAGGAATTAAGATCCCGCACCGGGGCCGAGATATATTTCATGGAAGGAACGCCTGTGAAGTTTGACCATAAGGAGGTAACGGAAAATGATGTGCTGGAATTTGGCAAGGTAAGACTAAGATTCATGAAGACACCAGGACATACTCCTCACTCCATGTCCATACTTGTAACGGATCTTAGCAGGGCCCAGGAGCCCTGGTTCGTTCTTACGGGAGATTGCCTGTTTGTGGGTGATGTTGGAAGGCCAGACCTTGCAGGCCAGGAGCTTCTGGATGAGCAGATAAAGAACCTTTACGACTCCCTTCACAACAAGCTTGAAACACTTGGCCCCAACATGGAGATCTACCCTGCCCATGGCGAAGGGTCTTTGTGCGGCAAGGGTATGAGCTCAAAGCCCAACTCCACCATTGGTTTTGAAATGGCCCATGTTCCGCTCCTAAAGATGTCTTTTGAGGATTTTCATAGGGAAATGACCAGTCAATTTCCTGAAAGGCCAAAGAGTTTTACCCATATAATTGGCATCAATACCGAAGGGCCCCCACTTCTTGAAAGGTGCCCTGTGGTGCGGGATTTAAGCCCGTTTCAGGTTAAAAAGTCAATGGATGAAGGTGCTGTTATACTCGATACACGAGACACTGCTGCCTTTGGGGGCGTTCACATCCCTGGCTCCATAAATATTGGACTTGGCCCCCAGACTGCCAACTGGATAGGGCATGTAATAGAGCCGGAATCTGAACTCATCCTCGTGGTGACAGGGGAGGATGCATACCATGAAATGACCAAGCAGCTCCACAGGATAGGCTATGACAATATAACAGGATACCTTTATGGCGGAATCACGGCCTGGCAAGAAGCAGGCCTTCCCATAGAACACCTTTGGCAAATTTCTGCTTCAAAGCTCTATGAGAAACTAAAATCAGGAAGCTATGGACACTTTTTCGATGTGCGTACAAAGATTGAATGGGAGGCCGGCCACATAAAGGAGGCAAAGCATCTGCCGCTTAACGAGCTACTTAAAAACATCCCGGATATCCCAAGGGATGAAGAGGTGATTGTCACCTGTGCAGTAGGCTACAGGGGAAACATTGCAGCAAGCTTTCTCCAGCGTCACGGCTTTCAGCATGTCCACAGCCTTGCAGGGGGCATGAAGGCATGGATAAACGCAGGATTTCCTGTAGAAAGGTGAAAGATGAGAAGAATCGTTTTATAAGATCGGTTCTTCCCGCTTTTTTCTATATGAACAAAGGCCAGATACAGGCATCAGCCAGTAACGGGAGGGGGCATCAAGAATCTTTTTTTCAAGCCTTTTGGATATCCAATGCGAGTCTTCTAACAGATTGAAGAAACGAGAATCTACGCCAAAAAAGCCATCCAGAAGGTGTGCAACCGTATGAAAGATCTTTGAAAGGTATCCTTGCGGAATAAGGGCCATATCCTGAGGACTTTCATAACCCTCCTCTTCAAGGACAGAAAACAACTGTTTAATGGCCTTTCTGTTTTCCTCCATTGCCTCACTTGCCTTTTGCCAAAACCATGAAGATGTGGCAGAAATTGCCTCATCTTCCTCTAAAAGGATTTCCTCATAGACAACAAGGCTGTAGTGCCTAAGGAAATTTTCCACCTTTTTAACCGCTGACTTTCTGCCTTGGGCCTCAACCAGAAAAAGATGAATCGCCTTC
The DNA here is from genome assembly GCA_026985565.1 of Deltaproteobacteria bacterium. Lineage (GTDB taxonomy): Bacteria > Desulfobacterota > Dissulfuribacteria > Dissulfuribacterales > QOAL01 > JAADCZ01. The sequence goes on along the minus strand of JALSQG010000177.1, from coordinate 21,700 downwards.
ATGACTAAAGGCCTACCCCATACATTTTTCAATAATCCTTGAGACCACCCTTGCATGGGTCTTTTCCTGTTCGGCAAGTCTAAGAAATGCCGTGGCCGCCTCCTTTGTCTCTGCCCTTTCAGAAAGATTTCTGTAAAGATCATAAGCCATTAACTCGATCTCAAGGGCGAACTCACCAAAATTTATGCAATAGTCCCCGTGCATCTCAGAGATTCTTTTGACAGCCTCTTCCATAGATAAGCCACCTTCCATTACAGTGGCCGGTGCAGTCTCAAAAAGGGTCTCGAAATCTCCAAGATCAGATCTTTCTTTTTTAAGGTGTTTGAATATTACCCTTGCATGTTCAACTTCAAGACGAGCAAGGGAGGTGATATCCTTGGAAAGGGCTTTGTCAGCCATGTAACTTGAGGCAGCCAAGTAGAACTGTCTTGTGCCCTTTTCCATCTCAAAGGCCTTCATCAAAATTTCTGAAATTTTCGTCTTGTCAGAAAAGGCCTCAATTCTTGGAAAATCTGGCAGTTTCTCGCCGCGCCAGGACAGTATCCCGCCAGATAGGTTCCAGATATTTTTAGCCGGAATACCCATATCCTCAACAAGATGGGCTGCAAGCCTTGAGCGTCTTCCGCTTCTGCAATAAAAAATAAGGTCCCTTTCCACGTCATAATCTGTTATGGAGGTCTCAACTTCCTTTAGCGGGATGAGAATCGCCCCTGGGATATGGGCCTGTTTGTATTCCTTTGGTTCACGAACATCCACAAGAAGAAAATCTCCTTCCTTGGCCCTTTCCATATAATCCCGTAACTGCCTGGAATCGATATCTTTTACAATGGTTCTGTCCATCTGCACCTCCTGATTAAGTGCCTGTTGTGACGAAAAACCTGGCCGTAGCCAGAACAATCATCTAATCTTCCCAGCTTATTGCGTCGGCCGGGCAGCTATCTACTGCCTCTTCACAGTCACAACTTGAGCATCCGTCCTGGTCCTTTACCACGGATTTTTCCTCATCATCCAACTCAAAGACGTCTGGACAAAGCTCCACACAAGTTCCACAACCAATGCACAATTCTCTGTCAATAACCAGCCTTGCCATGTCAAGCCTCCTTATATGGCCAGAAAACAAAAAAGGCATGAACAAAATGCTCATGCCTTCTGGGTTTAATCTTGTGGCGGGGCCGACGAGACTCGAACTCGCGACCTCTGGCGTGACAGGCCAGCGTTCTAACCAGCTGAACTACGACCCCGCTTTTTTCAGTTTTCATTGGTTGGTAGGCGGAACAGGGATTGAACCTGTGACCCCCGGCTTGTAAGGCCGGTGCTCTCCCATCTGAGCTATCCGCCCATGCCAAAAAGGCCTGTAAGCTATACCATACAAACTTTGAAAGTGTCAAGGCTCATCGTCTCTCCAAAGGCTCGGTTGGATAGGCCCACCGTCTGCCTTTTCCTTTGGGTTGGTTGGCATATTTTCTAAGACTCCATTATCTTTCTTAGTTGGAGGCAGGAAAAAATAGCGCTCAAAAAGGTGCTGATAGTCAGACCAGCCCCAGTCTTCATGTTCTCCGCGCATTTCTTTTAGTCCGGAAAGAAAGTTTAGTTTTGCATCAAGATCATCAAGCATGTGAAAGACCATTGCCTCCTCTGTCATTGGAAGCACAGGGGAGCCAAACTCCTTTTGGCCGTGATGACTTAGCACAATGTGTTTAAGGGCAAGAATCCTTTCATTTCCAGCGTCTATGCCAAGGGCCACACATGCCCTTTCTATCATCTCTATCCCTATTCCGATGTGACCAAGGAGCCTGCCTTCATCTGTGTATTCGATTGGGGGCCTTTGCCATGAAAGCTCCTTTATCTTGCCTAAATCGTGTAGAAGACACGCACTCAGCAAGAGATCTGACTGAAGGTGATGGTATTTTTTGAGAACAAGCCTGGTGAGGTCTATGAGATTTGCCGTATGTTCAAGCAACCCGCCAATGTAGGCATGGTGCATCTTTTTTGCTGCCGGGGCATGTCTGAAGGCATGTATTATCTTTTTGTCTCCAAAGATCTCTCTAAGAAGCATTGAGAGAGTAACATCTTTTACCTCTTTCATGGCCTCCTTGCAGGTCCGCCATGCCCTTTCAAGATCACAGGAAGAGACAGGGAGAAAGTGAGCAGGATCAACAGCTACTTCATCTGCCAAATCAACCTTCATGACCTTTAGCTGGCACTGACCATTGAACTCCACTGCCTCTGCCTCAACAAGCACTATGTCACCCTTTTCAAAGCCTTGGGCAAGCTCGTTGGCATTGTCCCATATCCTTGCCTCTATCTGGCCGCTTTTGTCACTAAGGGTGAGGGATACAAAGGGTGAGCCTGCCTTTGTGGTACGAAGGGCCTTTGATGAGACACAAAATAGCCCCTCCACCTTTTGGCCCGGAGCGATTTCATTTACCATTGCGCCCTTAGCCATAATCACACCGGTCTGTACCCGTGGGCCACTGGATAACGTCTTCCACAGCAAAAGGCCTTTACTGTCACCTTTGGCCCAAGGGGGGCCTGAAGCCTCTTGTATTCGTTCCTGTCAACCATGGACACAACCCGGTAAACAACCTTTTCATCAAAGCCCTTTTCAACTATTTCACCCGGACTCAGCCTTTGCTCCATGTAGAGCTCAAGAATTGGGTCCAAAATTTCATAGGGTGGAAGATCGTCTTGGTCTGTCTGACCAGGGCGCAGCTCAGCAGAAGGAGGCTTTTCAAATACACGCCTTGGTATGGCGCCACTGTTTTCATTAAGGAATCTTGCCACCTTGTAGACAAGGGTCTTTGGAAGATCGGAGATCAGGGCATAGCCTCCAGACATGTCGCCATAAAGGGTGCAGTAGCCTACTGCAAGCTCGCTTTTGTTTCCTGTTGAAAGGACCATGGGGCCAAGCTTGTTTGATATGGCCATTAGAAGATTTCCCCTGATCCTCGCCTGGATGTTTTCTTCTGCAACATTCATTGGAAGGCCTTCAAAAATGTCTGAAAGGACATCGAGATAAGATTCGAATATAGGGGTGATGGGAAGTAGTGCCGTTTGGATGCCAAGATTTTTTGCAAGTAAAGTTGCATCCTCAAGGCTCTCCTTAGATGTATAGGCAGACGGCATAAGGACGCCAAGGACATTTTCCTTGCCCATTGCCTCCACAGCGAGAACTGCCGTAAGGGATGAGTCTATGCCGCCGCTTAGGCCAAGGGTTACCCTGCCTATGCCGCATCTTCTCGTATAATCCTTGAGGGCAAGTATAAGGGCATTTGCCACCTCCTCCTCTTGGCAAGAGGGCAAGGGGCGCACATCACCTTCTTTGGTTTTAGTATCTACAACTACCATATCTTCCCTGAATTGGTGGGCCATAGCAGCCACTTTCCTGCCTGGGAAGATGCAAAGGCTTGCCCCATCAAATATGAGGCAGTCCTGCCCGCCAACGCTATTACAGTAGATCACTGGAACCCCGTATTTATCAGAAAGCCCAAAGAGGATATTCTCTCTTGTGGTAAGCTTTCCAAGGGAAAAGGGCGAAGAGGAAATGTTTATGATGAGCCTTGCCCCCTTTTTGCAAAGATCATCCACCGGGTCCCGATCGTAGGTTTCGCATTGTGGGCAAAATGCAGGCTCGTTCCATATGTCTTCGCATATTGTGATGCCAAGGGACAGTCCTTGAAAATCTACAGGTTCAGAGACAGGCCCTGGCTTAAAGTATCGGGCCTCGTCAAACACGTCATAGGTTGGAAGAAGCTGCTTGTGAACCACGGAAATAATTTTACCGTCATGGAAAAGTACTGCTGAGTTATAAAGTGGCTTTCCAATGCCTGTCTTGTTTTGAGTGATTGTGCCAAGAAGGACACCAATGCCCCCTATCTGATCCACGAGCCGGGATAGGGTGCGCTTGGCCTGCTCTATGAAATCATGGCGTTCAAGAAGATCCTTTGGAGGGTAGCCTGTAAGGCAAAGCTCTGGAAATATGATAAGATTGCAGCCCTTACCCTTGGCCTTGTCACACAGGCCAACTATCCTGCGCCTTGTCTCTTCAAAGGCTCCAATGGTTGGATTTATCTGGGCAAGGGCTATCTTCAACTGTTTTCAAATAGTGACCCGCTGTTGGTCACCCCAACTTTTTGCAGTTACATTCCTTTGTGACACTCTTCGACGGCCTTTTGCAACTCCTCATCAAGCTCCTTTGGAAGGCCCTCTATCTTTACGTTCAAAAAGCCCCTAACAATGGTGCTTGTTGCATCTTCTTCGCTAAGGCCTCTTGCCATGAGATATTCTATCTCTTCTTTTGCGATCTTGCCAACAGCTGCCTCATGGGACATGTCAACATCTGCCACATGGGCCTCGAGCTCTGGAATGGCGTGAATTACGCCTTTTTCAGCAAGCATGAGCCCCTGACATTCAAGGTGGGCCTTTATGTCTGGCGCCTTTCCAATCAAATGTCCCCTTGCGATTATGTGTCCGCCATAGGAGATGGTCCTTGAGATTATCTCACCCCTTGTCTCAGGGGCATCAAGGATTATCCTTGAGCCTGTGTCTATGTGGGAGCCTTCAGGGGCAACTATGACTGAATTGAACCTGGCAATGGCCCCGCGACCCTTAAGAATACACGTTGGAAAGGCCTGCACAGATTTTACGCCCTTCAGGGAGACGTAGTTTGAAAGAAATGTTCCACCTTCTTCCACCGAAATAGTTGTCCTTGGACGTACATAGACATCTTCTGCCCAGTTGTGAACCATTGTGAATATGAGCTTTGCGCCCTTTTTGACGTAAAACTCGGAGATACCAATGTGAAGGCCCGATGTCAGATGTGGGTGGGTGGTACAGCCTGTGATAATGTGAAGCTCTGAGCCCTCTTCAGCAACGACAATATTGTGCACCCTTTGGGCAACATTATCGTTTCTGATGTAAAGGCATGTCTGGAGCGGATAAATGACCTTTTCCCCCTTCTTTGCCCTAATGAAGTAGCCATTATCCAAGTGTTCTTTGGTCTCCCTGGTAAAGGCATCCTTATCAGGGTCTATGAGCTTCCAGTAGTAGTCCTTCAATCCGTCATACTTTTTTAGGGCCTCTGTGATTGGAAGCATCTCGACGCCCTGGATATCACAGCTGCAGGAGACCACACCACAATTTGTCTGAAGAAATGTCCCCAGTCTGTTTTTGGCATCAAGATCAACACCTGTTTTCTTAAGCCTGAGAATCTCTTCATTATCAAGCTCTGTCAGGTCCTTAACGGTATCTACCTGATCTGCCGGCTTGAATCTCTTGAGAATCTCTTCCTCGTTGGTCTGGATAGTATTTAAAACTGACATTTTGCACACTCCTCGTAACCGTTTTGCTGGATCCTTTCAAAGATGTCTATGGGATTTCCATGACAAACCAGCTTTCCATCAAGCATCACATGACCCCTGTCTGCAGTTACATAGTTGAGAATAAACCCCGTGTGGGTGATGATTAGGCCGGATTTCGTCCTGTTTCTGTGTTTGTCCTTTTCAAGAAGCCGTCTTATCATGTCACCTATCACATTCAGGTTTTCAACATCCACTCCAGACTCAGGTTCATCCAGAAGGGTCAGATCAGGGTTCTGGGAAAGGAGCTGCAAAAGCTCTGATTTTTTGATCTCTCCTCCAGAGAAACCAAGATTGACTTCCCTGTCCAGAAAGCCTTCAAATCCGTACTCTATGGCAAGCTGCACGCCAACGTCACTGCCATTGCCACACAGTCTCAGCATGTCACGAAGCTTTACGCCCCTAAGGGTTGGTGGCCTTTGGAAGGAAAGACCAAGGCCCAGCTTTGCCCTTTCGTTAAGGGGCATATAGGTAATGTCTTCACCTTTGAAGGTTATTTTGCCATGCTTTACCTTATAGCCATCAAAGCCCATTATGGTCATTAAAAGGGTGGTCTTGCCAGAGCCATTTCTTCCAAAAAGGCAGTGGGTTTCACCCTTTCCAATATGAAGATCAATTCCCTTCAAGACCTCTTTGCCGTGGACATCCACCCACAGGTCCTCTATATGAAGCATGTGTTCCTCCTTTTTCATGCCCCCCATTTGGGGAGCCCTTGCTATGAAAGTAAAAAAAGCCTGCCCAAACCGTGGCTCCAGACCTGGAGCCTAAGATTATGCTCAGCTAAAGCCAGAGGAACCACTGCAGCCTCCTGAGCCAAAGGAGCCCGAGACGCCGCCAAAAGAGGGGGAGCCTGATCCTGAGCGACAGGCAAAGGTAGAAAACTGTTTCGTTACGTCATCCGAGCCGCAGGCAGGGCATTTTACATCTTTTGCGGAACTTACTGAGAGAACAAATTTTTCAAAATTCCTCTTACACTTGTTGCAGACAAATTCGTATATGGGCATAATCTGTTCACCTCGCTTTTTGTTTTTAAAATACAAAAGGCCTAATTATAATTTTTTCATGTAAAAATTGTTAAACTAAACTAATATGATAAAAACTATCCTTTTAATACTTTTCATTCTAATCACTAAAAATTTATAGTCAAGAAGACTATGGGAGGAAAGTCTTGGAAACTATCGATGAGCTAAAATTAATCCTTTCTCCTGAAAAAATCAAAGAGCGCGTTGGGGAACTGGGCAGACAGATAACCGCAGATTATCAGGGAAAGGATATGGTGGTTGTAGGTATCCTTAAGGGGGCATTCATTTTCATGGCAGATCTTGTGCGCCAGATAGACCTGCCCTTTCAGATGGATTTTGTACGTCTTCAAAGCTATGGAGCTGCAACAGAGTCTTCAGGGCAGATCTCCATAACCAAGGACGTGGAACTTAGCCTCAAAGACAAGCATGTGCTTGTCATAGAAGACATAATCGATACCGGATTTACCCTCAAATATTTGATTGAGATGCTTAAGCTCCATGAAACTGCATCTGTGAAACTTTGCTGTCTCATAGACAAAAAGGAACGGAGAAAGGTGGAGATAGATGCTGACTATGTAGGTTTTGAGATAGAGCGAGGCTTTCTTGTTGGATACGGCCTTGATTATGACGAGCAGTACAGGCAGCTTCCAGGGATTTATCACCTTAGCCCACGGTATGAGGCAAAGGGTTTTTTCCCATCAGACAGATAGATGAGTTTATCTAGACATAAGGCCTGGCAGTACGGTTGCAAGCTCTGGAAAAAACATCAGCAAACATATGCATACAAGAAAGGCTGGAATGAAGTAGCAGACACCCCTAAAGACCGTCTCAAGGGGGATATCCGTTGCAGAGCCTGCAACAACAAAGGTGTTTATGCCCACAGGCGGTGTAATGGCACCAAGGGTCGTGATTATGGTGATAAGGACAGAAAACCATAGGGGGTCATAGCCAAGTCTTTCTGCCACAGGGAAAAATATGGGGATGGTTATCATGAGAAGGCCAAGGGCATCCATTATTGCACCGCCGATAATATATATTGCCAGCATGAGGAGAAGCACGACAAAGCGTGGCACATCAAGGGATGCCACAAAACCTGCTGCCTCAAAGGGAAGCCTTGTAATGGACATGAATTTTCCAAAGATTACTGCACCTGCCACTATCATGATGATCATACAGGAGGTCTTCACGCTGTCTTCTATGGCGGCCTGAAGCCTTGAAAAATTCATTTTTCTCCCAAGAAAGACTATTACAAGGGCAAAAAAACTGCCTGCCGCCCCTGCCTCTGTCGGGGTAAACCAACCAAGATAAAGGCCGGACATTACCAGAAGAAACAGGATCACCATTTCTATGGAGCCAGGCAACGACGCCATCTTTTCCCTGAAGGTGGTCTTTTGGGCACCGGGGCCAAGAGCAGGATCGCGCATGCAAAGTATCCAGACAGAGAGCATGAGAAGCAAAGAAAGAATGAGCCCCGGGATGAGGGATGCAAAAAAGAGCCGCGCAATGGACTTACCTGTATAAAGGCCAATTACAATAAGAACCACACTTGGTGGTATCACCACCCCGAGGGTGGCACCACTTGCAACGCATCCTGCACTTAGCCTGCTGTCATAGCCAAGGCGCCTCATCTCCGGCAGTGAAACAGCGCTCATGGTGGCAGCGGTTGCTGCATTTGAACCGCAAATGGATGCAAATCCTGCACAGGCCATAATGGTTGCCATAGCGATGCCGCCTCGTACGTGTCCAAGCCAGGCATGGGCAGTCCTGTAGATGCGTTCGCTAACCCCTGCATAGAAACAGATGTTGCCCATAAGTATGAAAAACGGGATCACTGCAAGCCCATAAGAAGAAAATATCCGCCACATCTCTGACGTAACTGAAGAGAGCGCTGCCTGGGGGCTTACAACAAGGGAGAAACCGGCAAAACCAACAAGGGCCATTGCAAAGCCAACCGGAATGTTGAAGAGGAAAAGGACTGCCACAAGACACACGATTCCCCAAAGGCCAATGGTTACAGGTTCCATCTATCTCTGCCCTGTCTGTCCCCTTGCTTGGAAAAACGTCTTCCAGGCGCGAAGAAACATATTGAGGCTCAAACACAAGATGCCTGCAGCAACTATCATCGTGACCGGATAAAAGGGAATCTCCAAGGTTTCCGACAGCTCCCCGTTCTCCATAAAATTGACCGAAAGGGAAAACATCTTCAAAGAAATGGCCATAAAGAAGAGTCCGCAAACAACCTGTCCCAAGAGGGCAAGACACCTGCGAAGCTGCCTTGGAAGGCGATCAAAGAGGATGTCAACAGATATGTGCGCCTTCTTTTCAAGGCTGAAACCGAGTCCAAGGGCAGTGACCATGGCACTGCCAAAGCCCATTAGCTCAAAGGAACCAGTAATTGGATGGCCAAAGGGCCTAAGTATCATATTAAGGACCGCCATGGCCATGGTTGCCACAAGGATTGCCCCTGCTGCATGCAGAAGAAATTTGTTCACTGAAGACATATCCATTTACACGAAAAACAGAAAGGCCCCTATTAGAAATGAAATCCGAGGGGCCTAACGCAGATCTATTTGCCCTGGGCAAATTCCTTTTCGTATTTTGCCTTGAGTGTCATAAGATCATCCAGAAACTCCTTTGCAGGAAGGCCCTTGGCAGATGTCTTTTTTATCCACTCCTCCTTTATTGGCTCAACCCTTTTGTGCCACAAAGTGTATTCGTCGCTGCTAAGATGTATTATCTCTTCATTGTACTTATCCTTGGCCCAGGCAACCGAATCCTTTACGTGTTTGTCAATGTACTCGCCTGTCCAGAGGGAGTGCTCCCTTGAAAGCCCATCCATCACCTTTTTCACCTTTTCCGGAAGGCTGTCCCATTTCTTCTTGTTCATGACCACGGCGAAGGAGGTTGTCTGCATGTTGCAGATTGTTGCATATCGGCACGACTCAGCGAAGTTAAAATCCTTCAGGATGTCAAGGGACGAAAAGATGCCCTTTACAATTCCCTTTTGAAGGGCCTCAGGGGTCTCAGACATTGGCATTGCAACAGGAACGGCACCAAGGAGCTTAAGAGGTTTGACACCGGCACCGGTGCACCGCAGCTCATAACCCTTAAGATCCGCCAAGGACCTGATGGGTTTTTTAGACATGATGTTTGCTGGTGGTGCAGTAAAAAGGGCAAGGACCTTCACCTTTGAAAGGCTCTTAGGCTTGTATTTCATATAAAGATCGTAAAGCACTGCATTTGCCACCTTTGCCCCTGAAAAACCTATTGGCAGGTCCACCCCCTCCATGAGAGGAAATCGGCCTGGCTGATAGGCAAAGACAACCACACCTATATCTGCAACTCCATCTATGACTCCATCCATCATGTTCTTTGCGCCAAGAAGGGTGGAGCCAGGAAAGGTCTTTATGGTGACAGTGCCAGCAGTGCGAAGCTCAACCTCTGTCTTCCACTTTTCCATTTGCACACATGGAAAAGTGGAGGCAGGCGGAAAGTTTGCATAGGTGAGGGTGATGGACTGTGCCTGCGCCTTTAAAACCGTAAAACACCCCAAAATAGTAACAGCAAGGACTATCCCAACTGGAAGCCATACTTTCTTGATTCTCATTCTTCTTTCCTCCTTTTTCCTTTACCTGTTATCGAAAATCCTCTTGGATTTCCTCTCGGACCTTGGAAGTGCCCCATAATCCACTATCTGCACCTTGGCCGAGACCATTATCTGGTCTTTTATCTGTTTTTGTATGGCCTGTTGTATCTCCTCATCATAGGAAGGGTCCCCTGCGCTGTCCCGTTCCACCTTTATGGTCATAAAGTCCCGTGCATCCCTTCTTTCGAGGATGATGTTGTATTCGCTTGAAATCCCTTCCACATCAGAGAGTATCTCGTCTATCTGGCCCGGATAGATATTCACGCCTCGAAGTATTATCATGTCATCGCTTCTGCCAAGTATCCTGTCATGGCGGGGAAAGATGCTTCCGCACGGACAGGGGCCTGAAATCTTTCTCGTCAGATCCCTGGTACGGTACCTGATAAGGGGGCTTGCCTCTTTTCTTAAGGTAGTCACCACCATTTCTCCTATCTGGCCCTCCTCTACTGGTTGAAGGGTGTCCGGGTCAAGGATCTCAAGAATATAATAGTCTGCCCAGTAGTGGATTCCCTGATGAAGATGGCAGTCTATGCCAGGACCTGGCCCGTAAAGCTCTGTAAGCCCTGTTATGTCATAAAGATGCTCTGCTCCAAGATGGTCCAAGATGGCGCGTCTCATGGAGTCGCTGCACCTTTCAGAACCCTGGATGATTGTGCGTATTGAAATCTTGTCCTTAAGTCCTCGTCTTTTAATCTCCTCTCCAAGAAGAAGGGCCATGCTGGATGTGCAGCATATGCAGGTGGGTTTTAGGTCCACGAGAAACTGACACTGAAGTTCGAGATTTCCAGGGCCAACAGGGATTGCCATTGCCCCAACACGTTCGCATCCTGCCTGAAAGCCGGCCCCAGCTGTCCAAAGCCCGTAGCCGACAGCAATCTGTACCCTGTCTTTTGGACCAATGCCTGCCATTTTGAAGGCCCTTGCAAAAAATGTTGTCCAGTCCTCGATGTCCTTTCTGGTATAGGACAGAATCTTTCTCTTTCCCGTGGTTCCTGAGGAGGAATGGATCCTTACCACCTTTTCCTCCGGAACACTCAAAAGGGGAAACGGATAGTCCTCTCTTAGATGATGGGCCTCGGTGAAAGGCAGTCTTGAAAGATCTTTAAACCCCTTTATTTCTTCAGGCTTAACTCCTGCCCTGTCCATCTGTCTTTTGTAAAAAGGGCTGTTTTCATAGGCGTGGTGCACTGTCCATTTCAGCCCTTCAATCTGTATCTTTTCCAGATCCTTGGCATCTTTGATCTCGTTCATCAAATGAAACACTTCCTTTCTTGATATGGATTTTATCCATGCTAACCTGAAAGAAAAACCTTATCAATGTATGGCAGGGACCCATAAATGATATTCTCAGACAAAAAAGAGGCAGTTTCCTATCTGGACCGATTCCAGTTTCACGGTTTCAGGCTCGGTCTTGAAAGGATAGAGGCGGCGCTAAAGGCCCTTGGCAATCCGCAAGAGGCATATCCATGCATCCATGTTGCAGGCACTAACGGCAAAGGCTCTGTCTGCGCTGCTATTGCCACAATCTTGCTTAAAGCAGGTGTAAGGGTTGGTTTTTATAGCTCCCCGCACCTTGTAGAGCTAAACGAGAGATTCAGAATAAACCTTGAGCCCGTTGACGATCACTTTCTTAGATTCCTCATTGAAGAGACAGCCTCTTTGGTGGAAAAGGGATATGAACTAAGCTACTTTGAATTTACAACCGCTATGGCCTTTTCCTGTTTCAGGCACGAGCATGTTGACCTGGCTGTCATTGAGACTGGTCTTGGAGGAAGGCTTGACGCTACAAATGTAATAAAACCCACGCTTTCAATCATCACAAACATATCCCTTGACCATCAAAGCTACCTTGGCTCAACAGAGGAAGAAATTGCACGGGAAAAGGCAGGGATAATAAAAGAAGGCGTTCCGGTTGTGGCAGGGACGATTTCAAGGGGTCCGCTTGAGGTAATCCAAGGTGTGGCAAAGAGCAAGGGCTGTGAGCTTAAAATTCTCGGCAGAGACTATCGCGTCGAAAATTCATCCTCAGGCAACCGTTTTGATTTTATCTCTGAAGATCTTACGCTCAAGGGGCTTAGGTTTGGTCTAAGGGGCCCGTTCCAGATAGATAATGCTGCCGTTTCCCTTCAGGCATGTTGTAAGCTTAGAAGCCTTGGCTATAACATCAAGGATGAGGATCTTTACTGGGGCCTGTTAAACACCCGTTGGCCTGGAAGGAGTGAGTTGCTAAAAGGTGATCTTCTGGTCCTTCTTGAAGGTGCCCATAACCAGGCAGGCATAATTGGGCTTTTAAAAGAGCTAAAAGAGCTTGAAAAGGAGCTTTCAGTCAGCAACAAGATATTGCTTTGGGCATGCTCAAATGAAGGCGGGGATAAAGACCCTCTAAAAATGCTAAAAACCATCTCTCCCCTTTTTCAAAAGATATTCATTACAGAGCCAAGGGGTCCAAGAAAACCCGTGACAGTAAAGGAGTGGAAAGAGCTTACCCTGCCAAAACGTGCGGTCCTTAAAAAAGACTATAAAAAGGCGCTCAAAGAGATAGTTTCGAGATTCAAGGGTGATAATCTCCTTGTTGTGGCAGGATCTCTATACCTGGTTGGGCCAACAAGAAGCTATCTTCGTAGCCTCGGCTTTAAAGACCAGGAGTTAAGTAGATGGAATCTTTAATAAAAGCCCGACGCTCCACAACCAAGCCAAATATGACCAGCCCGGGAAGGTTTGCCAATGTATTTTGCCCCTATTTAACCCCCAAAAGGGCTTGAAAATTAAGAGAATTATTAGTATTAATTTAGAATTAATGTGCATTCGAATTATTTTGTTTAATAATCATAAACAGTTAGTGGACCACTTGAGAAAAAATTCTTGAACAGACAGCCTCTTTCCCACATTTTGCGTCTCATGGCCAGAGGTTTTTCCTACCCTGACAAGGAAAATACCTCAAAGGCCTTCTTCCTGGCAGTCAGGCAGGTGGCAGACTCCCTTGGGATTGCCCATGATGTTTCAGCGCCGGATCAAGACGAACTTAAAGAGGCATACACCCTGCTCTTCATAAACGAGCCAAGTGGCAGGTGGGCACCGCCTTTTTCATCGGTTTACATTGGGGGCCATGGCCTTCTTATGGCAGAAGGACGCGAACAGGCCAAAAGTTTCTACGAAGAGGTTGGCCTTTCACCAGCCACCTCTGGTGAGCCAGAGGACTATTTGCCAGTGGAGCTCGACTTTGTGGCACATCTTGTTGATACAGAAAGCAAGGGGCTGCTTTTGAGATTCCTTAAGGAACATCTTCTAAAGTGGTTTCCATGCTTTCACAGGAGGCTTAAGGCCATAGGGCCACATCCCTACTACATGCTTCTTGCAGATATGACATCAAGGCTTTTGAACCTAATCCATCAGGAGGTAATTGATGAAACGACGTAACTTTTTGAAGCTCTCTGCTTCTGCATGCGCTGCCCTTGCAGCCCTTGATCTGTCCAATAAGGGTTTTTTCAAGGCGGCTTCGGCCAAGGCATCCAATGGGAAAAACGCACTTCCTGGAAGCCTTGGATCAAAGGACGTTCCAAGTGTATGTGAGATGTGCTTTTGGAGATGCCCTATAGTTGGCAAGGTTAAAGACGGGCGGCTCGTAAAGATAGAGGGCAACCCAAAGAGTCCTGCAAATGGTCCACGGGTATGCGCGCGTGGCAATTCCGGTGTCCAGCTCCTTTATGATCCGGACAGGATAAAGTATCCGCTAAAACGTACCGGTCAGAGGGGTGAGGGTAAATGGGCACGGATAAGCTGGGATGAGGCCCTTGATGAGGTGGCCCACAACCTGCATAAAGCCAAGAACAAGTACGGACCCCATGCCCTGGCATATTTTGACCATGGTGCATCTGCTGAGTTCATGCGGGATATCTTCAAGACCTTGGGGACAGAGAACTACACCAACGAACCAGCCTTCTTTCAATGCGTTGGCCCTGCTGCCCTTGCATATCTCAAGACTTATGGCTACATCACCACAGGCACAAGGCAGTATGTGGACATGAAAAATGCCAAGGCCATGCTGCTGATAGGGACCCACATTGGTGAAAACATACACGTCTCCCACGTAAGGGAGTTCATTCAGGGGCTTAATAATGGCGCAAAACTTGTGGTTGTTGACCCAAGATTCTCAGTTGCAGCAGCAAAGGCGGACATTCACCTTCCAATAAGGCCAGGAACGGACACGGCACTTCTTCTTGCCTGGATAAACTTCATCATCACAGAAGGGCTGTATGACAAGGAATTTGTTGAAAGAAACTGTTCCGGATTTGACGAGCTCAAAAAGTCTGTGAAGAAATATACTCTCAACTGGGCATCTCCCATTTGTGACCTGCCAGTAGAAGACATGAAAAGGGCCATCTTGCTTATTGCCAAGAACCGTCCCCATGTATCCATCCACCCAGGGCGTCACTCCACATGGTACGGTAAAGGTGATACAAGCCGCCATCAGGCCCTTGCCATACTTGCTGCCCTCTTTGGCGCAGTGGGCGTAAAGGGAGGCCTCTACTTTCCTACACCTGTCAAGAAGGGGAACCTTGCCTTCGGATGTGTGAAAGAGGAACCAGAGACACCTGATGAGTCCATTTCCGAAGACTATTATCCCTTTGCATCCACCTTTGGCTCTCCAACCAGCAGAATAATTGAGGCGACCCGAACAGGAAAGCCTTACCCAATAAGGCTTTGGGGCATAAATGGTGTAAACATCATACAAACCATTCCAAATCCATATCATACCATGGAGGCCATAAAGAAACTGGACTTCATCTTTTGTGAGGAGATCCTACCTACAGAGACGGCCCTTTGGTCAGATATTGTCCTTCCAGGAGCCACATATCTGGAACGTTACGATACCGTCTATACCTTCGACCTTCTCACCCCATATCTCACAGTGCGTCAGCCGGTTGTAAAGCCTATGTTCGAGGCAAGATCCTCTTTCTGGATAGCAAGAGAGCTTGCCAAGCGGGCAGGGCTCAAGTGCTTTAACTACAACGACGAGGTGGAATTCATAGAGGAGGAACTTAAAGGTGCTGGCCTTACCTTGAAGAGCCTCAACGAAAAGGGTGGCCTTGTTGCCTATAAGGCCAATCCATACAGGGATCCAAAGAAACTGAAGGTGGCCACAGAAGATGGCAAGATAGGGCTTGCCATTGGAGACTTCGAAGACGAGGATCTGGACCCGATTCCTCGCTTCATCCCAACACCTGCCCCTCCAAAAGGCTATGTCAGGCTTGTATATGGCAGAAGCCCAGTCCATACCTTCTCAAGGACTATGAACAACAAATGGCTACACAATGAGATTCCGGAAAACTGCCTTTGGCTAAATGATAAGGTTGCTCAAAAGGCTGGCATTAAAGACGGAGAAGAGGTGGTGCTTGAGAACCAGGATGGATACAGGTCCTGGCCCATAAAGGTAAAGGTGACTGCTGGCATAAGGCCAGATACCGCTTACATGGCACACGGTTTTGGAAGCAGGTCAAAGGCCCTTACCAAGGCATACAAGCAGGGGGCCAGTGACCAGTTCATGATAACGGAATATGAGGACGACCCCTTCATGGGGGCATCCAGCCACAGGACAAACTTCATTCGTATAGTCAAGGCAGGCCAGGCAATAAATCTGCCTGAGCTTTGTCCTCCTCCCAAGGAGATCCCAAGGTTTGTGGCAAAAAAGAATAGAACAGGAGGCAAATAATGAGTCAGCTTGCCATGGTCATAGATCTAAACCGCTGCGTTGGCTGCCACGCCTGCGCCATTGCCTGCAGGGCTGAATGGGCCGTTCCGGTCCCTTATAGAAGAAATTGGGTAAAGAGGGCAGGGCCTGAGAAAACACCAAAGGGCATGTCCTTCACCTTTTACCCGGGGCTTTGCAACCACTGTGACCATCCAATGTGCATCACAGTATGTCCAGTGGACCCGGAAGAGCGAACTTTCAAATCAAAGGATGGGAAGATGAAGAAGATGGCTGTTAGGGCCACCTTCAAGGACCCGTTTACGGGTGTGGTGCTGATAGACAAGGAACGCTGCATAGGGTGTGGAAATTGTGTTGAGGCATGTCCCTATGGGGCAAGATACCTAAATGAAGAGCTTGATGACCCAAAGGCCGATAAATGCACCTTTTGTGTTGAACGGCTTGAACACAACCTTGAGCCTGCATGTGTAAGAACCTGTATCTCCGGGGCGAGGATCTTTGGGGACCTTTCAGACAAGAACTCTGAGGTTTACAGGCTTGTCTCCACCAAAAATCCCCTTCGTCTTACGTCCAAAGAGGTGAACATAGGGCCAAATGTGTATTACATTGGGAAAGAAAAAGACCTGTTTCTCGTTAAAAAGACCTTCGCCCCTCACGAAAGAAAGTGGGAGAATGTAAAGGCGCCTTCAAGAAGAAGGGTTATTCAAGCAGCCATAAAAGGGCTTACAAAGGCCATATAGCCCTCTCTGCTTCTGTTCCGCTAAGGGCCGGCAGGTTGCCCTCCTTGACTGCCGGCCTTTGTTTTTTAACTACTGCTGTTCAACCCTTTTTGGAATGTAAAAGTCTTAGAAGTTTTTTTGTACTTAGAGAGTTGACCACATCTTTTTTTTCCAGCCACCCCCGTCTTGCCTGATTTATTCCAAACCGCATAAAGCGGAGGTTATCCACATTGTGTGCATCTGTTGCAATGGAAATGCGAATCCCCATCTCCTTTGCAAGCTTTAGGTTCACGTCATTAAGGTCCAGCCTGGATGGTTGGGCATTTAATTCAAGGATGCAGCCCCGATCCTTTGCATGCTCCATGACCTTTTCCATGTCAAGGTCATAACCTTCCCTTTCACCTATAAGCCTGCCAGTAGGGTGGGCAATGATGTTGACATGTGGATTGTCCATGGCCCTAAGAAGCCTTTCAGTTTGCTTTGTCTTTGAGAGTTTGAACTTGCTATGAATGGCAGCAACCACGACATCAAGGTGGGAAAGGGCCTCATCGGAAAGATCAAGGGTTCCATCCTCCAATATGTCCACCTCAATGCCATGAAGGATGTGAATGTCAGGGATCCTTTTCCTTGCCTCCTCTATCTCTATTGCCTGAAGTTCCAGTTTTTTCTCATCAAGGCCCTTTATCATGGCAAGGCGTCTCGAATGATCTGTTATTGCAATATATGAATACCCAAGCCCCTTTGCTGCCCTTGCCATTTCCAATATAGTGTTTTGTCCGTCACTCCATTTGGTATGACAGTGAAGGTCTCCTCTAATCTCTGGCAAGGTAACGAGCTGCGGGAGCCTGCCCTCCATGGCCGCCTCTATCTCTCCCCTGTTTTCCCTAAGCTCCGGTTCTATGAAAGGAAGGCCCACTGCTGAAAAGATTTCGTCCTCGCTGCGTCCGGCGACCCAGTCCTTGCCCCTAAATACCCCGTATTCGTTGATCTTAAGACCTGCCTTTTGGGCAATGGTCCTAATGGCAATGTTGTGGGCCTTTGACCCTGTAAAATAGTGTAGGGCGGAGCCGTAGCTTTCCTCCTCAACTGCCCTTAGATCCACCTGTATGTCTGAAGAAAGAATCACCGTGGATCTTGTCTGTCCCTTGGAAATTATCGTTTTGATGTCTGGAAACGAAACGAAATGTTCTATTATTTTTTCAGGATTCGATGCAGTGACAAGGATATCAAGGTCACCAACGGTTTCCTTTCTTCTTCTGAAGCTTCCCGCAACTTCTATCTGATTAAGCCCTTTTGCCTTCTTTAAAAACCTGACAAGCTCCAATGCGAAGGATTCGGCATAGGCCCAACGAAACCGCCTGCCTTCTTTCTTTGCCAGGACAACCCCTTTGAGTATGGTCTGCTCAAGTTTTTTGCCAAACCCAGGAAGTGCGCTTATCTGACCTTTTGCTGCTGCCTCTCTTAGCTCCTCAAGGCTTGTTATTCCAAGGGTGTCGTACAGCGTCTTTATCCGTTTTGGGCCAAGGCCTTCCACCTTCAGAAGCTCGATCAGGCCTGGCGGCACCTTTGCCTCAAGTTCTTTCAACTTGGAAAAGGTACCGGTTTCGATTATTTCCCTGATTTTTCCAGCAAGATCCTTTCCGATACCAGGCAGTTTTGTGAGCTCTTCGCCCTGGGCTACCATTTCGGAAAGATCCCGTCCAAGGGACTCTATGGTGCGGGCCGCATTCCTGTATGCCCTGACTCTAAATGGGTTTTCACCCATTATTTCCAAAAGGTCAGCGGTCTTATAAAACTTCTGGGCTATTTGCTGGTTGACCATCAAACGCTCCTACCAAGCCATACCACTTCTTCTGTGGGGAACAAAAAGCACTGGGATCTGGCCATGGCGTGCAACTGCGTTTGCGGTACTGCCAAGAAACACCTCCGGGATGAAACCCCGCCCCTGGCAACCCATTACTAACAAGCTGAATTCACCACTGTTTGCAAGACGAAGAATCCTTTGGGCAGGCACGCCGTAGGAAACCTGGAAAGCACATTCAGAAGCCCCGTTTGCCTCAAGATGCTCCTTTAGTCTCAGGAGCCTTGATTTGTCTTCTCTGTCGAACTCTGGAAGCATATGTCTCAAGTAAGGATCGATCCTTGCTTTGTCATGCACGTGAAACAGGGTGACCTTCGAATGGTAGGCCGTTGCAATCCTTTCAAGCATCAAAAATGCCTCTTCTGCCGTCTGCGAAAAATCTGTTGCATAAAGGATATGCCTGTTCCAGGCCGTGTTGCCCCTTGTTGCAGGACCTTGGTAACTGTATTTTCTGAGCAGGAAAACCGGTCGTACAGTTTCATGCATAATGGAGTAGCTTACGCTACCAATAAGGGAACCCCTTGGCCCTCCACTGTGGTGGGAACCAACAACTATCATGGAAACATCATGCGACTCTGAAAGCCTTAGAATAGCACCTGCCGGCTCTCCCCGCACAAGCTCCACCTTGCACTCAAGTCCAAGAGATGCAAATAGTTCTGCCCTCTTGTCAAGCTCTTCACGAAGCCTGCTGAAAAAGACCTTATCAATTGTAAAATCCTTTGGCGGATTGATTGCATGACAAAGTATTATTTCTCTGACTCCAAGCTCCTTGCCGGGAAGATAGTTCATTAAGAATGAGGGATCAAAGCGAAGGTCATCTGCCAAAAGAAGTCTTTCAAACATGATTGGCCATCCTGATTTTTTCGTCAAGGACTTGATATAACTTAGTCTTTAAAAAGGCTTTAGGCAACGTGATTAGTCAGTTAGTTATTTTCCGCATGGATACATCAAGATCAAATTAAACCTGTTACGCTTTCTCATGAGTCGGATGCACAAGGTATTTTAAGCCCTATAGAAGCATCCTTATATCGCTTTGTTGGAATCTGGTCAAAACAAGGAGCAGACGTTTAAAAGGGGAGGTTTAACGAAAAAGTAAGGAGTGAGGCAAAGTGGTCAGATCGCCCCTTTTAGGACGTGGTCTTATCTTTTGGGCGCATGAATACGAAGAAAGGCAAGAGTTTGCTGTTACTTGAGCCAAAGCCCTTACATCTGTTGTAACCGTGTTTTTGAGAAAATAAGGAGGTTTTTTATGAATTTTTTAAATTATATGTAAATATTTAGAAACCTGCCTGGAAATCTATAGTTTTCATGTTTTTGTTTTATGTTATCTCTTGGTTCTCCTGAATTTTTGTCCTGCTCTTCCATGCTTTTTTCAGCAGCAAGCTCTGCCACGGCCTTCATCTTTTTTGCCTGGGCCTCTGCCGCAACCTTCCTGTCTTGGGCTGACGGATTCGAAGGGGCAAGGGCCGCCCTTATGACTACCTCCATCTTCTTTATGGTGGACTCTGGATCTTGTTCCTCGGATGTATCTATGGATACCTCACCGCCCACTGCATAGTTTTTGCCATCTGGCCCTTTTTGATACTTGTAACTTGCACCACCTCTGACATAGCGTCCTCCAGCCGACATGTGGGCCTGTTCATGGGCCTTGACCTCCTTGTCCCTTTTTTGAAGCTCCTGAACCATCCTTTGCTCTTCTTCTGAAAGCCTCTTTAGGCCATAGGCGGAGATGGAAGCTCTGTCTGCCCCTTGGGAGTTACCTTGTGCCTGCTCTGATTGGTTTGAACCTTTGTCTGCCTGGTCCTTTGGAAAAGATTGGCCTTGCTTTTGTAAGAAAGGATTTATCTCCTTTGAGGCAGGAGGTGTGGCGTATGGGGCAAAACTGTAAGAAGACACGTAAGGCATGGCCCAAACCTTTTCATTTTTAAAATGGTCCTTGGTAATTTATCGGTAAAAATACCATGCATGATTAATCTGGCCCCACCTTAAAGGCGTCTTTTTCTGCTAACACTTTCCCTGTGGATTAGCTTTTAGAGCAGGCCCTCTGATTTTTCTCCAAATACCTCTGCGCTAAATACCAGAATCTTGGTATTTGGGTCCTTCCAACAGCCAGGCATCATTCCCGCCTTTATGCAAGTCTGATCGAGAAAGGTGTATCGATCCCATCCGTATTCGGTTGCCACCTGTGGAAGCAGCACCCCGTGATATGGTCCGTTTATCAAATAGATTCCATGTTTGCCCACCTCTATTTCCTCCGGGCTTGATACAGGCTCCAGTGGAGTCAGGGCAGAGATTTCAATGTCTATGTCTTTGAGCTCATGCCTTTCAAGAGGTTTAAAACGAGGGTCCTGAAAGGCAGCTGCGATTGCCATGTCTGCAACTGTTTCATAAAGGGGTTTTTCAGATACAAAGTTGCCTATGCATCCTCTTAGTTGGCCATGTTTGTGAAGGGTAACAAAGGCCCCCCTTTTTTCTAAAAGTCCAGGGCTTGAGACCAAAGGAAGCTCAAGGGCCCTTCCTTCAAGTTCTGCCTCAATGGCAGATCTTGCAAGTTTGAGCAAAAAGATTCTTTCTTCCTTTGAAAGTGTCATGGCCTGCCCCTCCTTTACATAATGAAAATAGGCTACAGACGCCAGTATCTGATATTTCCTTTCTGAAATGCCGCCCTGTCAAATACGCTCTTTACGTCAATAACAACGCCTTTGTCAGGTGTAAGCATGTCCATTAAGGCATCTGCTCCTTTTTTAATATAATCATCATGGGCCACTGCCAATATCACTGCATCAGAATTTGCAGGAAGATCACGAAGAAGCCTGATTCCATAAACCTGTTGCGCCTCCTTTTCATCGGCAATTGGATCGTGGACAAGGGGATCAATTCCGTACTCCCTCAGTTCCTCTATTATGTCTATGACCTTGGTGTTTCTTATATCCGGGCAATTTTCCTTAAATGTCAGGCCAAGAATGGCCACCCTGGCACCCTGTACCCTCACTCCGGCATGAATCAGCTCCTTAACTGTGCGCTGGGCAACGTAGGCTCCCATGGAATCGTTAATGCGTCTTCCAGCAAGGATGACCTCTGGCCGATATCCAGTCATTTGGGCACAATAGGTCAGGTAGTAGGGATCAACGCCAATGCAGTGGCCACCCACAAGGCCTGGTCTGAATGGCAGGAAGTTCCACTTGGTGCTTGCCGCATCTAAGACCTCCTTGGTATCTATGCCAAGCCGGTTGAATATGAGGGCAAGTTCATTCATGAGGGCTATGTTCAAGTCCCTTTGGGTGTTTTCAATTACCTTTGCAGCTTCGGCAACCCGGATGCTCGATGCCTTGTAAACGCCAGCCTTCACAACAAGTTCATACAAAGAGGCAACAAGTTCCAAGGTTTC
>JALSQG010000176.1 GCA_026985565.1 Deltaproteobacteria bacterium | reverse complement strand
ACCGTTATGAGCCAGGACGAGGTCAAGGCCCTTTTCGCTTGCATGTCTGGCACCCATGCGCTTATGGCAAAGCTCCTTTATGGTGCAGGCTTAAGGCTTATGGAGTGCGTTCGTTTACGGATAAAGGATATAGACTTTAGCCGTAAACGGATTCACGTGATTAAGGGAAAGGGGGGAAAGGATCGAGCCACCATCTTGCCAAGGGCCATTGAGAATGAGCTCAGAATGCAAATAGAACGTGTGAAAGCGCTTCACCACAACGACCTTGAAGAAGGCTACGGCTTAACCTATATTCCAGAGGCCCTTTCGAGAAAGTATCCAAATGCAGCGCGGGAGACGAAATGGCAGTACGTTTTTCCGTCTAAAAAACTGTCCAAAGATCCGCGCAGTGGTAAGATTCTCCGTTTCCATGTGCTTGAATCAGGCCTACAGAAGGCGGTTAAACGGGCAGCAATAAAGGCAGGATTACAAAAAAGGGTAACATGCCACACACTAAGACACAGCTTTGCTACGCACATGCTTGAAAACGGGATAAATATCAGGGTGCTTCAGGAACTTATGGGCCACAGGGATCTAAAAACAACAGAAATTTACACCCATGTCATGGACAGGGACATATCAAGGCTTTCAAGCCCGTTAGACTATTAAGTTTGGATTGCAATAGGGGGCGAATCTGGCTTAGAAGTCGGGAAAAATGCGGCCTTCTTCGGCCTGTAGTATCTTTTTGACACCACACATGGGGCTAACAACGCAGAGCTTGCCTTTTTGGATGCTTGGAAGCAAGATTTAGGAAAAGCGGATGAGGACATAAATGAAAAATTCCTGTGAAATTAGAGAGATATCCTTTGAAAGAGAGTTGAATTCTGCCCAGTACGAGGCAGTAATGCATGATTTTGGCCCCTTGCTTGTTATTGCCGGGGCGGGAAGCGGAAAGACCAGGACCTTGGTCTATCGGGTTGCTCGCCTCATAATGGATGGGGTTGATCCTTCTTCCATACTTCTTCTAACCTTTACCAGAAAGGCTGCTGCCACAATGCTTCAAAGGGCAGCCTCCCTTGGCGGAACCAGGTGCCATAACGTTCATGGCGGCACCTTCCACGGATTTTGCCACAGGATGCTGAGGAAATATTCCCAGCTAATCGAGTATCCACCTGGCTTTACAATAATGGACCAGTCAGACAGTCAGGATCTTATCCATTTACTTGCAAGGCAACTTGAGTTCACAGGCAAGGGAAAGAAGTTCCCATCAAAGGGCGCCCTTAGCAGCATCTTCAGCAAGGCAGCCAATACCGGCAGCATGGTGGACGAGGTCTTGGAGTCCTTTTACCCTCATATGTTGGAGCATAGCCAGGCTGTTGCCACCCTTTATCAGGCATACAATGATTACAAGAAGGCCCATGGCCTCATGGACTATGATGATCTTTTGCTGAACTGGCTGCAAATACTAAAGAAATTTCCAAACGTGCGAAAAACCGTAAGCGAAACCTATCGCTTCATCATGATCGACGAATACCAAGACACCAACATTGCCCAGGCGGAAATGGTAAGGCTCATGGCCGAGGGGACCAACAACGTCATGGCCGTTGGTGACGATTCCCAGTCCATCTATTCATTTCGGGGGGCAAACTTCCAGAACATCCTTGATTTCCCCAAGATGTTCCCTGGAACCAGGATAATAAAGCTTGAAAAGAACTACAGGACCACCCAGCCAAACCTCGATTGCACAAATGCCATTATTGCCAATGCAAGGCAGAAGTTCACCAAGCATCTTACCGCACACAGAAAGGGCGGCACAAAGCCAGTGCTCTTTGTATGCATGGATGAGGAGGAGCAGGCGCGTTTCATAGTGGAGAGCATAAAGGGCTATCTTGAACAAGGGGTGGATCCCGGGGAGATAGCCGTTCTTTTTCGGGCAGCCTTTCATTCCTTCGGCCTTGAAACACACCTTGGCCGTGCAGGCATCTCTTTTGTGAAACGGGGAGGCATGAGGCTTGTGGATGCTGCGCACATAAAGGATCTCGTCTCAATGGTTAG
Source organism: Deltaproteobacteria bacterium (assembly GCA_026985565.1). Taxonomy (GTDB): domain Bacteria; phylum Desulfobacterota; class Dissulfuribacteria; order Dissulfuribacterales; family QOAL01; genus JAADCZ01. The sequence goes on along the minus strand of JALSQG010000176.1, from coordinate 24,187 downwards.
GCTTCTTATCAATCCCCTTGACAGGCTTAGCCTGAACAGGATCCTGCTCCTAATTGACAGGCTTGGACCAAAGAGTGCTGAAAAGATATATGCCGAGCTTTCTTCCAGTTCCGATCCCCTTAAGGCCCTTTCTCTCATAAAGAGCCGGGCAGCATGGGCCGGAACGGTGCGGGAACTTGGAGGGCTTCTTCTTTCCCTTTCAGACCAGGACCATGATCTCAAAGGGCTTCTTGAAAGACTAATGGAATGGTACAGGCCATATCTTGAGTCCAAGCATTTTGATGACTATCCCAAAAGGCTTCAGGAGCTTCAGCAGCTCATGGCAATCTCTGAAAACTATGAAGATGCCATAGAGTTTCTTTCAGATTTGGCCCTTGATCCACCCGAAACGGACGATCTTAAAGATGCTCGGGGTAAGGTGGTGCTTTCCACCATACACTCTGCAAAGGGCCTTGAGTGGAAGGTGGTGTTTCTTATCTCCCTATGCGAAGGCCGGTTTCCTTCCCATTTTGCCGAAACAAGACCTGAGGAGATGGAGGAAGAAAGGCGGCTTTTTTATGTAGCTGCAACAAGGGCAAAGGATCACCTGTATCTTTGTTGCCCAGGATTCATAAACGCACAGGGGGCAGGGCTTATGCCCGCAAGGCCAAGCAGGTTCCTGGTTGAGATACCAGAAAAATTTATAGATGTTAGGCAGATGGAAAAGGGACGGCCTGCTGTTAAAAGGGCGGATACTCCTGAAAGAAAAGGGCAAGGACGCTCAAAAGGCGATGGCAAGGGCACAAGAAAAGTGTCTGGGGCTGCAGTTTCAGGCTCCTACAGGCCTGGAGACAGGGTTAGACATTCCATTTTTGGCAAGGGCACAATCACAAAAACAATAGACGACGTGCGGGTTACCGTGCTTTTTGATGCAGCAGGAGAAAAGACACTCAGGCTTGATTACACGTCTTTGTCAAGGATATAGACACATGAAAAAGAGCGCCTTTTTCTTGTGTGCATCTTTCATATGGCCTTTATGGTTGGCCCTATTTACCCCGTGCTTCAGCCTGGCCCTAAATTGTTCAACCATTTACGACTTTGAGAATAAAGGTGAGCTTTCAGGCCTACACTATCAGTGCCATACCTGGTACGAGCTTGATTCTGAGCATGCAACAAGTGGGGCCAAGAGCCTTAGGGTCGAGATGTATCCCCCGGGCAACTATCCCGGACTGAGGCTAAAGGATCTTAAGGGGCCTTGGGAAGATGTACATCAGATCAGGCTTGATATCTTTAACCCCCTTAAGAGGCCGCTTCCTGTCACTGTAAGAATAGATGACAGAGACAAAAGCCCGCCTTATGCAGACCGGGTAAATCACACGGTTCTTTTAAGGCCCGGAACAAACAAGGTCATTTTGGATCTTGACAGGCTTACCACCTCCGGAACGGGAAGACACCTTGTCCCAAAAAGGATTGTTGCCTTCATGCTGTTTGTGGACCATCCAAAGGCGCCTGTAACTATTTTTGTTGACAATATCCGTGTATGTAAAGAAAAATAGTCGTAACTTAAAAGGAAAAGGAATATCTCATGGCAGAGCAGTGCAGTATTGAAAAATCTGACCTCTTTATAAAGATACCGTGCTTTCTTACCGGGAAGCTTGTACTGGATACGGACAGGGAGCGCATCCGCCAGAAGATCGCAAAGTTCATGGTCCATGAAAAAGGCTACAAGATCAGTGACTTTCAGCTTGATAGAGAGATATTTGTTGAGGCCAACAACGAAAAGATAGTTGCCTTTGTGGACCTTGTGGTTCGAATAAAAGACAGAAGCCTCATGATCGTGCGCTGTGCTCCTGGCTCTGTCATCACAAGGGAGGCAGGGACAGTGGCAGCAGCCCGTCTCCTGGAAAAGGATTACATCGTACCATGGGCGGTGCAGGCAAACCTTTTTGACGCATCGTTTATTGATGTAAAGAAAAAAAAGGCAGTTGGATATGGCTGGGAATCAATTCCAACCCGTGCCCAGCTTATAAAGATGACCTCTGACTGGCCACCTCCGAAACTTCCTGAAGAGCGCATCCCCTTGGAGAGACAGATACTCTACTCCTACGACACCCACGGGTGACGCTCCAAATTTAAGACGTTGGGCGACGTCTTGATCTGTAAGTAGGAACGTGACTTCCTGGTTGCTTACAGGGTTTTCCTCGTTTCTTTTATACAGCGCCTTTCCTGAAATCTCCTTCTGGCCTGCTGCCTTTGTGGCCCTTGTGCCCTTTCTGCAGGCCCTTGAGGGAATAGAGTCAAAAAGGGGATTTCGTATAGGTTTCATCTGGGGCCTTTTCTTCTTTTCCATGCTCCTTTGGTGGCTGGTCCCGACCATCTCTACCTATGGCAAGATACACTTTTTGCTCGCAATCCCGGTGGTGCTGTGCCTGTGCTGTTACCTGGCCATTTATCCGGCAATCTGGGCCCTTTTGACAGTGGCGGTTCGAAGAGCTGGCAAGGAAGGGCTATGGTTCGCAGTTCCGGTAGCAAGTTGCTGGATAGTGCTTGAGGCAGTAAGAAGCTACGCCTTTAGCGGCTTTCCCTGGGGGCTTATGGCATACAGTGTGGCATCAGCCCCCATATTGATACAAAGTGCCGATATTTGGTCTGTCTATGGTGTTGGCTTCCTGATCGTTTTCCTGAACGTCAGCCTCTTCGAGGCATCCAGGATGTTCGTAAGGAACCACAAGGGCGGCTTTCTTCCACCAGGGCTTAGACCCCTATTTGCAGCCCAGCTTCTCGTGCTTATCTTTATTTTTTCCTATGGGATCTTTAGTATGCATCTTTCAAAGCAGCCGTCTGTTTGGGCATCGGCGGTTCAGGCCTCCATTGACCAGAGCAGAAAGTGGGACCCAGCAAATACGGCATTTACCGTAAGCCGCTACAAGGAGCTTACCCTAAAGGCAAGAAGGGTTCATCCGGGGCTAAGAATAGCGGTCTGGCCAGAGACCTCCATGCCCTTTTATTTTCAAAATGACTCAACTTTCAGGAATGAGATACTGGAGTTTGCAAAAAAGGCGCACCTATTTCTCCTTATAGGAAGCCCGTCTTACAGCTACGGGGAAGACGGATCTGTCCGTTACTTAAACAGTGCATATCTCATTGATCCAGATGGCAACATAAGGGGCAGGTACGACAAGCACCATCTGGTACCCTTTGGCGAATACATGCCTTGGGGGCCTGTAACTAAGTGGGCAAGGAGGTTTTTACCAACCGCAGGTGATTTTGTTGCAGGAAAGGACCTTTTACCACTAAAGGCCGAACCGTTTTCCATAGGCACAATGATCTGTTTTGAGAGCATATTTCCTGAAATAGCAAGAGAAGAGGTACGAAAAGGGGCAAACCTCCTTGCTGTCATCACCAACGATGCCTGGTTCGGCAAGACGGCAGCACCTTGGCAGCATGCAGACATGGCCATATTCAGGGCGGTTGAAAACAGAAGATGGCTTGTAAGGGCGGCAAATACCGGTGTCAGCCGCATCATTTCGCCAACGGGTAGGGTGCTTGTAAACTCGCGCCTCTTTGTTCCCCAGTTTGTGTCAGATCCGGTGGCCCTTCTTAAGGGCCAGAGCCTTTTTACCAGATTTGGCGCCTTGTGGTTTGTTGCCATCAATTTTCTATTTATTATTTTATCAATCCATAGGTTACTTATACAAAAAGTACAAGAAAAGATAGGTCACAGGAGGTCTAAAGATGAACAAGAACAGTAATGTCCACATAGATATTCAGGAGCTTAAGACGAGGCTTGCAGAGGCCCGCAAAAAAATAGACATGCTAAGAGGCTATCTTTGATGAGGAGGCAATAGAAAAGCGTCTTTCAGAAATAGAAAAGGCCATGCTTAAAGATGGCTTCTGGGATAGCCCACAATCCAAGGGGATCCTGCAGGAGCGGTCTGTCCTGACCAAGCAGCTGGAGTCCATCAGGAATCTTTCTTCTACCCTTGAGGAGCTGGAGCTGCTTCTTGAAATGGCCCAGGAAGAAGAGGATGAACAGACGTTTCTGGAGGTGAAAAAGGATCTTGGCAGGCTTGAAAGGGAGATCAAAAAGGCAGAGCTTCAAAGGCTCCTTGGTGGCAAACATGACGTAAGCAATGCAATAGTTACAATTCACTCAGGGGCAGGGGGCACAGAGGCCCAGGACTGGGCAGACATGCTACTTAGAATGTACCTTAGATGGTGCGAAAGGCACGGATTCAAGGTTCAGATGCTTGATCTGATGCCTGGTGAGGAGGCAGGTATCAAGAGTGCTACCTTTCTGGTACAGGGAGATTTTGCCTTTGGCCGCTTAAAGTCTGAAGCCGGGGTCCACAGGCTTGTTCGCATATCGCCCTTTGATGCATCTGGCAGGAGGCACACCTCCTTTGCATCGGTATTCGTCGTGCCAGAGCTTGATGATTCCATTGACATAGAGATAGACGAAAAGGATCTTCGCATAGACACCTACAGGGCAAGTGGGGCAGGTGGACAGCACGTAAACAAGACAAGCTCTGCTGTGCGCATCACACACATCCCAACTGGCATAGTGGTGCAGTGCCAGAATGAAAGAAGCCAGCACAAGAACAAGGCCATTGCCCTCAAGATCCTAAAAGGCAGGCTCTATCAGCTTGAGAAGGCAAAGAGGGAAGAGGAGAAACAAAAACTCCACGATCAGAAAAAGGAGATAGGCTTTGGCAGTCAGATAAGGTCTTATGTCCTTCATCCATACCAGATGGTGAAGGATCACAGGACATCAGTAGAGACAGGAAACGTGAATGACGTTCTCGACGGAAACATAGACAGGTTTGTGGAGGCATACCTGCAAGAGGAGGCCTCAAAGGCATCTTCACCTTCTGCACGCTGATCTTCAATCAAGATATCTTATCTCTCCACTGTTTGCCAAAAGGATCTCGCCGCCTGAGTCCTCCAAGATTATGGAGCCGTTTGGGGTGATTCCACGTGAAACAAAAGGGGTTCCACCCCCTTCTTCAACGGCTCGTCCATACAGTACCTTCCGGTCTTTAAGGGAACAAAGGCCCTTGTAGCGCTCCATCATGGGATTTTCTTCCCTATGGAAAGGGACACCTTTTCTTAGGCACCAAGCCTCCCATTCATGAAGCATGGAAAAATTTACCACGAGGTGCGAAATCACAAGGATTCCCACATCTTTGATTTGCCACTTTCTTCCTGACTCAATCTCCATGGAGGTGGCCGTTGAGCTTAGCCACTCGGGAAAGGTCTTCACGTTTACGTTAAGCCCCATGCCGAAAAGCAGGTAGGTTTCTTTTGTCTGTGGTGCAAAAAGGCCTTTTGAGAGGATGCCACAGATCTTTTTTCCAGAAACGAGCACGTCGTTTACCCACCGTATCTCTCCATAGATGCCAAGTTCCAATAGGGCCTGACATACTGAAAGGCCGGCTGCCAGGCCGTAGAGCTGTTGGTTTTCAGGAAGAAGCTGTGGGAAAAGTGAAATGCAAAGGTAAAGGCCACCCCTTGGTGCCCACCAGCTCCTTTCCATTCTGCCTCTTGCACCGCTTAATGCCTTTGCCCACCAGCAGCAACATCCAGGAAAGGAACGGCCTGAACCGGTAACATCAAGAATCTTTTTTTCAGCCATGGGCATCATCCTTGGGGCAGAATCAAGAAGAAAGATGCCTTCAATGAACCCCTTTGCCCTTGCCCCGATGTTCGTACGCTTTAGGAACCCAAAATCTCCTTTTGCAATTAGGCCACTTAAGGTGGTCTCTATCTCATTTTTGATGATGGATGCCTCTTTGATAGTGCCCATTTCATCTTATTGTTGCGCGCTTGTTGGACAGCAATGATTCAATGATTAAAGTAGTTTATAAAAGTTAAAAAAACCTGTCAGGTTTTAAGATCGCCAAAGGAGATATTGCCATGATAATCAGACAGCCAGCCGTAGCCAATCAGTTTTATACGGCAGATCCATTTGCGCTTAGAAGGGAACTGTCCCAGTACATCCCCACTACGGTTCATGCACACCCAGCCAAGGCTGCCATCTGTCCGCACGCAGGTTACATATATTCAGGCCATGTGGCTGGAGCCGTTTACAGCAAAATAAAGGTGCCAGAACATGTGGTGATACTTGGCCCAAATCACACAGGCTATGGGTCCTATGCAGAGATAATGACCGAAGGGATATGGCAGATGCCAATGGGAGAGGTCCCCATTGCCTCAGACCTTGCCCTTTCCATACTTGAAAAAAGTGATAGCCTTTCAGACGGATATCAGGCGCACCTTTATGAACATTCCCTGGAGGTTCAGGTCCCCTTTCTCCAGTATCTGCAGCCAAACCTTAAGATAGTTCCAATCTGCCTCGGCCCTCTGGAGCTTTCTTCCTGTCTTGAGATAGGAAAGGCCATTTCAGAGTCCATAACGGAGTTTCAGGAACCGGTACTCATGGTCGCAAGCACTGACATGAGCCATTATGTACCGGCAGATGTGGCCCAAAGACTGGATGGCTTGGCCATAAAGGAGGTATTGCGCCTTGACCCAAAGGGGCTTTACGAGACTGTGAAGCAGTATGGCATATCCATGTGTGGATACATTCCAACCACCATCACCCTTGAGGCGTGCAGGCTTCTTGGTGCACAAGATGCCGAATTGGTAAAATATGCCACTTCAGGTGACGTAAACGGAGACTATTCCAGGGTTGTTGGCTATGCTGGATTTGTGATCAAATAAAAAGTGCCTGCGCGGACGCACATTGAAAAACGTCCCATCTATCCTTTGTTCAAAAAGATGGTTGTCGTGGAGTTTGCCAGCTTAAAGGCCCTGTTGGTTGAGCCTGCACCTTTAAGCGGCTTCATGGGTCTGACCTCGACAGATGATACACAGCGAAATGAGAAGGCCTGGCGCCTACAAGTGCCCACTTAAGAAAAGGCCAAGGCGCCAGGAAACAGCCTGATGAGGCTCATCCTCTTTTTATATTTCCACTTCCTCCCAATCGAGCCTGGTGTCTGCCAATATGTCAATGCCATCTAACAGAAGCTTTCCTGCATTTGTAATCTTGTCTGATTTTACATAGAGGAGTTTTCTAAGGGCAAGTGCCGTCTCGCTAACGACATCAGGATCAAGACCGCTGTCTTTTTCCGCCTCCCTCCAGTTTATCTTGCCATTTATCTCATTCCTTTCAGCAGCAAGAAGGAGCCTCAGCATGGCTGGGGTGACGTGAAACTCTATGCCTTCTGGCACAACAGACATGGCCCTTTTGAAGAAGGTTCCAGCCTCCGTGACCTTATAAAGTCCTCCAGGCAGTACATCCACTATCCCATTGCCAGTTAGTCTATCAAGACTTGCAACGATTTGTTGTTCATCCATGTTTGGCAGACACTCCTTTATCTGCGCCAGGAACATGCCTCTCCAGAAGGGCATCACATCCAGAACACGCCGCTGGTCCCTATCCACTGTGGGTAACCTTTCTATTGTGCTTGCAAGCCTTGCAAAAAGACGTCCAGACTTGGTTGGGAAACCCTTGCCAACAAGCCCCTCTTTTTCAGAAAGCTCCACCCATGAGTCATCTGGTGAAAGGTTTTCCATCCTGGTGGTGGTAATCGCCATGACACTATGGGCAGAAACCTGTTTCTTGTCCTTGGATTTCCGGTCAGAAAGGACCTCTTTCCCAATGGACGTAAGCTTATAGACAAGCCTGTCCTGCTGGTTTCTGTTTCCATCTATGAGCCTGTATCCTTCAAGTACAAAAAGGGATCTTTGGGTCAAGGCCTTAGAGACCCCTTTTTCTTCCATGTGACTTTTTACCGCCTGAGCCGTTGGAGCTATCCCCGGGTTTTCCCTGTTCTTTTCCCAAAGGGTGTCTATTGCCTCAAGGACGTCAAAGTCCCTTTTCCTGATGGAAACAGCAGGATTTAAGACTATGGGCGAGCTGTAGAGAAGGCGTGCAGCCATTGAAAGTGCCCGGCCTGCCGGAAGAAATTTTCCATCGGCATCAAGGGCACCTATGGTCTGGAGCCTGCTTACTGTTTCCTGGTCCATGTCGTCTGTCAGGACAAGGGACAGCAGATGATCATCAAGTACCGGATCTGGAGCAAGCCCCTTTAAAAGGGCAGAACGTATTTGTTGTGCGCCTCCTGTAAGGGAATAGGAATTGCCATGGGGCAGGGAAAAGGTAAGAAGCCTCATTGCCTCAAGCTCACATATCTGGTTGGAATCAAAGGGAAGGAGTGATTTCTTGCCCGGACCCGGCGGGCATTTTCTAAGGCCTTCCATGAGGGGTTTTGTCAAAAAAATCTGTGGGAATGCCTGATCGTAGGCCTCAAGGATGGATTCTGCCACAGGAAGCAGCTTTCCGCCTTCTGCCATTCCCCTTTTTTCCAGTTCAGAGGCGATTTCCGGCTGATCCTTTATACTTCCTTGGGCAAGTCTTGCCACCTCTATCATGGAGATGACCTCTGAACCTATGAACTTGAAGCTGTCACGCCATTTTTCTATATCTCCCACCTTGTCAAGGCATTCTGATAGGGCCTCTGCAATCATGTGACCTGCTTGAGTAAGCTCAAACTCACCGTCGTTTTCATGGATCAGGCCTGCAAGCTGAAGGTGGCTCAGGTTTTCAAGGTCCTCTTCGGTAAGTTGGTCTGCCACCTTTTCAAGGGCAAAGCCATGCCCCCATTTATCTTTGAGCTTTGTCAAAAGAATTGCGTGTTTTTTTGTAATTATCATGAATAAATCCTCCTTTTTTCTTTTTTGAACGAAAAACCAGCATGATCATGTTTGAATGGGTGTTTCAGGTAAAACCAAATTCCTCCTGCTGTTTTTGAGAATAAGCACTAAGTGGCAGATGTCCATAAGGGAGGAAATAAGTTTTATTTTCAAAAACGTCCCTCTCTCAAATAAAGGAAAAAGGAGGCCCTGTTATCTTAGCCTACCCACTGTTTATCTTGATGAATGGAGGCTATTCATATACAAATTAATAGCAACACTTAATAGGCAAAGGCAGGAGGTAAAAGCCGTGGCTTTAGCAAAAATCAGGATTCTTAATGTGGATCTTTCAACAGGTGGCACAAATATTCAGGAATTAGATGAGAAGATATCAAAAAGATACATCGGTGGTCGCGGGGTTGGCACCTATCTGCTTAGCACCATATTGAAAGGTGATGAAGATCCACTTTCTCCTGAAAATCCTCTTTTGTTTGCCACAGGACCGTTAACAGGTACCACAGCACCAACTGGGGGAAGATACATGGTCTTGTGCAAAAGCCCGCTTACAGGACTTGTGGCGTGTTCCAACTCAGGTGGGCAGTTTGGCTCAGAGCTGAGGCGTACCGGCTTTGACGTAATATGCATAACAGGCAGGTCGGACTCTGCCGTGTATCTTTATGTTACTGATGGGCTGGTGGAGATTAGAGGGGCGGCTCATCTTTGGGGCCTTGATACCCATGAGACAACCGATAGCCTAAAGGAAGAAATTGGATCTGATTCTGTAAAGATTGCCTGTATAGGGCCTGCTGGAGAAAAAAAGGTGAGGTTTGCCTGCATTATCAACGATAAACACCGGGCAGCCGGCAGATCTGGCGTTGGTGCTGTTATGGGGTCGAAAAATCTTAAAGCTGTAGTGGTAAAGGGCAGCCATAGGCCAGAGCCCCATAACCGTGACAGGTTCATGGAAATAGTAAAGAAGCGTCTTGAGATCCTGAAATCTAATCCTGTCACCGGTCAGGGTTTGCCATCACTTGGTACCAAGGTCCTGGATAATATCATAAACGAGCATGGCGCCTATCCCACTCGTAACTTTCAAACTGGAGTGTTCGAACATACCGATGAGGTGTGCGGTGAGGCCCTTGTTGAGAAAGGCTATCTTAAAAAGAACAGGGGCTGCTATGCCTGCCCGATTAAATGCGCACGAGTAACCTCCCTTCCTACTGGCAACAAGGGTGAGGGACCTGAATATGAGAGCGGTTGGGCACTTGGTGCGGCAGTTGGGGTTGAGGATCTTATTGCCATTACAGAGGCGAACTATTTGTGTAACCTGCTTGGCATGGATACCATCTCCTGCGGCATGACCCTGGCCTGTGCAATGGAGCTTTACGAAAAGGGATATATCAAAAAGGATGAGCTTGATGGGGGGCCAGCCTTGAGATTCGGTAGCAGTGAGGCCCTTGTGTTTTATACCAGGCAGATGGGTGTAAAAGAAGGTCTCGGCAAGAGGCTCGCAGAAGGTTCCTTGCGCTTGGCGAAAAGCTACGGGGCATCTGAGCTTTCAATGTCTGTAAAAGGTCAGGAGCTTCCTGCCTATGATCCAAGGGGCGTACAGGGCCAAGGACTATCTTATGCTACTTCAAACAGGGGCGGTTGCCATGTCAGGGCCTATATGATCGCCCCTGAGGTCCTGGGCATACCTGAAAAGCTTGATCCGCAGGCTACTGAAGGCAAGGCCCAATGGGTCAAGATATTCCAGGACCTGACTGCAGTGATCGATTCCATGGGAATGTGTCTGTTCACATCCTTTGCCCTGGGTGCTGAGGACTATTTGGATATCCTAAATGGTTTTACCGGGCATGATTACACCATGGAGGAGATGATGGAGTGTGGTGAAAGAATCTGGAACCTGGAGAGACTTCTGAATATTCGATTCGGGCTTACTGCTGATATGGACACCCTCCCGAGGCGTCTTCTTCATGAAGCCATGCCCCAAGGGCCTCAAAAGGGCCATACTGTGCGACTTAGCGAAATGCTTCCAGAATATTATAAGATACGAGGATGGGACAATGACGGAATCCCATCAAGCAAAACCCTTGAAAGGCTTGATCTGAAAACGGTTTAAATGGCAGTAGAGTGCAAAATTTTTGGGACCCTCAGGCTTGCATCTGGAATAGATAGGCTCCTTTTGGATATTCCAGAAAAAAGTGTGCCACTTAGAAGGATACTTGAGGAGCTTGGCCAGCGAAAAGGGCTTGATGAGCTTAAAAAGCTTGCTCAAAACAGAAACGGTGAATCCCTTCCATTTATCCTCTTGTTGCAAGGGAAAAATGTCTTCGATTTGGACGGATTGGAAACGGTAGTAAAGGATGGGCAAAGGGTGTCCATATTCCCTCCAAGTGGCGGAGGCTAATGTGACCTTTTCCAGACAGATCGATATTTTGGGGCTTGATGGCCAAAAAAGACTTGCCCATTCAACCGTTGCCGTAGCTGGCGTCGGTGGGCTTGGCACTGTAGTAAGCCAGGTGCTTGTAAGGGCCGGGGTAGGCAGGCTTATACTCATTGACCATGACAAGGTGGAGTTATCGGACCTTAACCGGCAGATCCTTTATGATCAGGGTGATATTGGCAAAAGAAAGGTTGAAGCCTCAAGCCGGCATCTTTTGGAAATCCGGCAAGACATCAAGATAGACATTTTTCACAAAAGGGTCGATTCCACCTTTTTCATTGATACAGAGGTGGATGCAGTAGCAGATTGCCTTGACAATTATGACTCCCGTTTCTTTCTCGACAGATTTTGCGAAGAAAGAGATATTTTACTCGTTCACGCCGGTATAAGCAGGCTATTTGGCCAGGTGTTAAGTATTGCTCCTGGCTCCAAGATGAGACTGCGGGATGTTTTCAAGGCTGTTGATGGTAAACACTATAAAACTCAGGCCCTTTGTGCTGCGTGCATGACCGTTGGTGCAATCCAGGCCATGGAAATCATCAATTACTTGGTTTATGGGGCAAAGGGCCTTTCATGTGCCAAATCCATCATGTCTGTTGATTTATCCAGTTTCTGCCTGGAAAGGATTCCTTTGGCATAAGGCCGTTTTTGCCCCTGTAAGTTACTGCCACTCAATGGCGTTTCCCGCTTCCGCATCTGCAGGCAGTGCAATTCTTCCTTTTTTCCAAGGGGCATTCCACTATGTTCCAGCAAGGTGCATAATCCAGTAGCCTTTTGATCCCTGCTATGCTTATTCCCTGATCGTGGATCATGTAGCGGATACATTTTATCCACTGGATGTCGTTCAGGGAGTAATAACGCCTGCCCGCTTTCCTGAAGGGTCTTACAAGCCCCTCTTCTTCGTATATTCTCATGGTCCTTGGATGAATCTCCAGCATGGCAGCAGCAGTTCCTATGCTGAAAAGGGGCTGTTCCGGATCTATGCCTTGGAATTCTCCTCCAAATCCTGGGGATCCAGCCTTGCCAATATCCAGGAGTTCCTTGGATTCCTTGTGTGTGTTTTTTGATGTCCTCATGGCTCTACCCCTTTTTAAAGGCAGGGGCACAAACAGGCCCCTGCCCTGAGTCCCTTAGTGATGGTCAGTCAAGTTGAAAACCTTGCCAAAGAGCCTTTCGCCAAGGATGAATCCTGCAAGGCAAAGAGCGATGGCACCTGCCACGATGGTCATTTCGCCAGGTGAGGGCACATAGATCAGATACTTTGGAAGGTTGTCCCATCCGTAGAAAACCGGTGTTTCCTGGCCAGCTACTACAAGATCATATCTTTGGATGAATGCACCAACCAGGGCCATGACCGATGCTGCTGCCATGGCAGAGACATTTTTCATCTGGGTGCCAACGAGTATGAACAGTGGGATGACGAGTCCGATGACGGTCTCAAATACCCAGAAGTTCATGGAAAGAGGACCTGTAAGAAGATTGTTTGCTGCCAGCCGTGCAAGCTCATTTCCGCCTGTAAAAAGGGATATGAAGCGCCATACCGTTGCAACTATGATTAGAAACAGGGTAAGAGCAAGGACCTTACCAGCCATCTGGAGTCCAGAAAAGGTCTTGTCATCCATCTCAATACCCCTCATTTTGGTGGAAAGATGGGTAAAAAGTATTATGGCAGCTGCTCCGCTCATGAATGCAGAACACAGGAAGTACACAGGCAGCTGGGCACCATACCAGAACGGACGAGAAGACAGTGTGGCAAAGACTGCACCCAGGTTGGTATTTGCCCCAACCTCAGCCAAGGCACCGGCCACGCCAATTGCAAGGGCTATCTGCCATTTTCTTGTCAGGATCGCAAAGAATTCCAGGAACATACAACCAACAGCAAGACCGTAGAGGGTTCCCATCCACCAGATATTGGAAGAGAAATTGGGCGATATAATGTTGTAAAGCAACATTCTGTGAGGGCTCTCAAGCTCCAGGCCAATGGCGAGGAATGCCGAAAGTATGGTGACTATGGACAGAAACACCGCTCTGTTTCCAAGGGCTGCAAGCTTGTTGCCTCCAAATGCATGTCCTATTGCAGCAAGAAGACAAAGCCCTGTGGATGTAATTGCAAAGAATGCGTAAGTTGAAATGAGTATTCCCCAAGGAACCTCTCTGGTCACGCCATAAACATGTTGATGCCCAACCACGAAGGCATAAATGCCTGTGGCGAGTGCTACTCCTACGACTGCCAGGCAGGCCAGTAAGGCCACATTTATCTTGGGTCTTGAAAGTGTCGGTTCTGCCAGTGTTTCCATTGAAATGTTAAGTGCCATGATATTTACCTCCCTTCAAATTTTATTGTTTTTTCCTAAACAGCTTCCGGTTCGCGTGCATCCTCATTGTTCCCGAGTGACATCACTGCCATGAAGGCAGGGATGGCTGAAAAGGGCCCGAGGATGACGAAAAGCAGGAAGCTCAAGGTGAACCAGAAACCTTCTGTGAGGCTGCTGGCCCTTAAGAAGGAACCAGCACCTCTTTCAGTGTTTAGATGGTGTTTTTTGGAAATGTGTGTCAGGGCGCTCATTTTTCATTCTCCTTTTTTTGTTTATCAGGCCGCCACCTGAATGAAGGGTCTGGAGAGGGCCGCCACCCTCTCCAGTTTTTTGTGTCCCATTTGTCTTTGGAATGTGCATCAAGCGTGCCAATTTGGCGTATTATGCTCCATGCCGAGAAAAATATCCTATAAAAATAAGTTGTTATAATTTTACAGCATATAATTTTAGATTTTCATGAAGGTATATTGATTAAAAATAAGGATCAAAATGGGCGCATAATACGCCAAAATCTAATTTCAGCTGGCACAAAATACGCCAGAAAATTCCACGATAAAAAAACCCGAATTTTTCATTTTTTGTGCATGAAACTCCGGCTAATTTTAATATATCTCTATTTTTCCCGGCAAGATTCGTTGCTTTCGCCAAACTCCCGCCATAAATTTGGGCGCATAATGCGCCTTAAAAATAAGATGCGGTTATTTGAGCTTTCCTGAACACCTTGTTATTTCAATAGGTTATGAGACAGCCCCCTTGGCTTCATTCCCTCGATCCTATGATTTTCTTCCACATTAAGAAAAAAATATATTCCTTATACTTGACAACTCGAATTTCCAGTGTTAGTAGATTTGCATGCTTGCTTTTACGCTACTAACATTTCTTAACCACAATATAACTATCCAAAGGGGGGTGATAGGTTTTGAGGAAATAATCCTTATGATCCTGGGAGTCTTTTAATCGATTTTGTCAGGGCAGGCCGCCACCTGCCATTAACAACAAAGGAGTAAAGAGAATGAAGGGTATGATTTTTTTGGTCCTATGGCTCACCTGTGCATCACTTCATACATTGTACGATCTCAAGGTAAAGCCATTTTTACAGCGTAAGAAAGACGAGTGGGGAACTTCCCTGGATTAGTTGTCGTCTTTTTTCAGGCTAAACGTACACATTACCTTGAAAGGAGTCTGTGTCCCATGTCCAATTCAGCAAATTTACACAGTAAAACCATTGTTTCTTTAACGGATAAAAGCGTTGCATTGAATCTAACCATGGCCCTGCTTGCGCTTCTTGGTGCAGCCGGCATTGCCTTTGGGCTGCATGCCCTGTATGCAGGCCATGATCACGTTTACGGTGTCACAAGGCAGGTGCCTTGGGGGCTGCTGATAGCAACCTATGTATTTTTTGTGGTTACCTCTACTGGTCTTTGTCTGGTCTCATCCCTCGGCCATGTTTTTGGCTTTGAAAGCTTTCATCAAATTGGAAAACGCGCTGTTTATCTGGCAATATGCACCATAGTCAGTGGATTTCTCGTGATTTCCTTTGAAATAGAAAATCCGTGGCGCATGGCCATATACAACATTCTTTCTCCAAATCTTACTTCTAATATTTGGTGGATGGGCACCTTATACGGTGCATATCTTTTTTTCATGGTTTCCGAATATGCCCTGTTGGTAAAAGGGCGGTACAGGGCAGCTGGAATGTTGGGGCTTGCCGGGGTTGTGGCAGGAGTTGCAGCCCACAGCAATTTGGGAGCTGTATTTGGTCTTCTAAATGGCAGAGAGTTCTGGCATGGGCCTTACATGCCCATCTATTTCATAGCATCTGCATTCATGTCTGGATGCGCTGCCATCCTTTTTTTCACATATCTTGCCCACAAGGTTAATGGCAGGCCCATATCGGAAAAGATGAAGGGATCCTTGATGGCTACCGGACGCCTTGGAATGTTGCTCATGGCCACCCTGATGTTTTTTGTCACGTGGAAGGTCCTTTCTGGCATAGCAGGTAATCCACCGGGCAAATTCGAGGCCATGATGGCGCTGGTCAAAGGCAGCTTTGCATCAAACTTTTGGCTCGGAGAGGTCTTTCTCGGCATGGCCCTTCCCTTTTGCATCCTTCTGATTACACGGGCAGCATCCCCCAAATGGGCCTTTGTCGCAGGTCTTGTTTCCATGATAGGGATATTTTTCATGCGTTATGATCTCGTGGTGGTAGGGCAATTGGTACCTGCTTTTCATGGTATGGGCGTTATTGGACAGACGGATCTTGCCGCATATTCCCCTTCACTGCACGAATTCATGATCAGTCTTGGAGCCATGGGATTTTGTGGCCTTATGTTTCTAATAGGAGAGCAGGTGTTCAACGGTCACCAGGATGGTTGATCAGGAGGGAGGATTTATGAAGAAAAAACAAGACAAGATGAGAAATTGCATGGGTTGCAACTATCTTAGTCCGGGTCAGGTTTCAAGGCTTCTTCGAATAAGTCAGTCCACCTTGAGACACTACGAGGCCGAGGGGTTGGTGCTGTCTAATTTCAACCGGGGCAGGCAAATTTACACCAGCGAGCAGGTAAACTGGGTATCATGTATTCGCCACATGATTCAAGATGTGGGCATAAGCATACCAGGGCTCAAAAGGCTGCTTAAACTTGCGCCCTGCTGGGAGATTGCAGACTGCCCTATGGAAACGAGACATAGTTGCAATGCCCGCCACCTTACAAAGAGATACCTCGAAAGAGAGATTATTGAAACGCCTTTGTTCAAGGAAATGAAAACAGAAGGGACTTTTTGTGCCGACATGCCAGCCAATCACCCACTTCATTAATAATATAATTGTTGTAAGGGGGGGGTACTCCCCCCTTACCGCTTTCCCATACAAGTCCACAGGAAATAATTTCTTCCAGCTTTCATAGAGGATTTTCTCAATCAAGAATCTTTTTTTCCACAACTTTTTGATGTAACAGCCATCTTTTCTTTCATTCCAAGACATGTGAATGATGGCAGGTCCTATTTGGGCAAAAAATAGACCCATCGTGAAAGTCATGCGGCTTATTTTAAGCCCCCTTTTCTATCAAAAGATAAACCTGGAATGTTAAGGAAACAGAAATCAAAAAATTTTTGCCTTTCTTAACACGCTATTTTTACAGACAAAAATCTAACAGCTTGTGAAATTAATTATTTTACCACCACTACTGGTCTGTTGGTTGCAAAAACGAATTTCGCTTTGGGCCTTGGACCAATGAAAAAGCCCCAAGTGGCGGCTTGGGGCTAGAAAAATGAGCGCCCTCCAGGGAGGATTGAAAGATATACTAATTTTTAGATAGCTAATCTTGTTTTGTCAAGACAAAATTTATAAGAGGAGGAGTTATAATGGCTAATGCAATCTCTGCACTGACTGCCTGGGTTGAGCCAAGGGTGGCCAAACCAGGACTTACCGCTGTGGCTTTAGGGCTTCTTGGAATTGTAGGTGTTGTACTTGCTATTGGGGTTTATGGGTTCTTTATGGGGCATGCGCATCTTTATGCCGTTACCAGAGAGGTCCCCTGGGGTATCCTCATCTCAAACTATGCCTCTTTTGCTATCATTTCTACAGGTCTTGTGCTCATTGCTGC
Source organism: Deltaproteobacteria bacterium (assembly GCA_026985565.1). Taxonomy (GTDB): domain Bacteria; phylum Desulfobacterota; class Dissulfuribacteria; order Dissulfuribacterales; family QOAL01; genus JAADCZ01. The sequence continues at coordinate 7,145 of JALSQG010000176.1, read as the reverse complement.
GATAAGTCATGCCTTTGGAGGAAATCCCTTGGCCCCATTGGCTAACAGGGCCGTTTATCTTTCAATAATCACCATCTTTGCAGCGTTTCTGTCCATCGGTGTCGAACTTGAAAGTCCGCACCGCATGTTGCTGTACAACATCATTTCCCCAAATTTTACATCCAACATATGGTGGATGGGAACACTTTACGGCCTGGCTGTTGGATGCATGTTGCTTGAGTTTTTTGGCATCCTCACAGAAAGCTGGAAGATGGCCCTATATATTGGCGTCCTTGGTGCCCTGGCAGAGGTAGGTGCAAACTCAAACCTGGGCGCTGTGTTTGCAACACTTGCTGCCAGACCCTTTTGGTATGGGGCACAGCTACCTGTATTCTTTCTCTGCTGCGCAGTCATGAGTGGGGCTGCCTGCATTATCCTTTTCACCCATTTGGCTTATAAAATCAGGAACGAAAAGATGGATGAGAAAAACTTCATCGCCCTCAGGACAGCGGGAAAGATACTTGCCCTTACCCTGTTTCTTATTGCAATAGCAACCACGTGGAGATTTATCGTCCTGATGACAGATGGGGAAACAGCAAAGCTTACCGCAATGAATCTGCTTAAAGGGCCAATGGCAGGGAATTTCTGGGTGTTTGAAATCGTAATCGGTATCGTTTTGCCCCTGGTGCTGTTGGTAGGGACCCAGCTCAACAATCTGATGGCCATGTCAACTGCCTCCCTGATGGCTCTTGTTGGTGGATTCTTTCAAAGATACGATCTTGTTGTAAATGGTCAGAGCACACCTGTTTTTTACGGATGGGACAATCTGCCAAGTTTTCTCCATTACATGCCATCACCAGCTGAGCTCATAGTTGTTGCCGGCTCCATTTCTTTAACTGTTGCAGGCTTTATCCTTGGAGAGCGTTTCTTTGGCAAGGTCTTTTCAATAAGCGAGCATTAAAAGCATCAACTGACTTTCAGGCAGGCCCCATGCTTTATAGCAAAGGCATCGGGCCTGCCTCTATACGGTAAAGGACATGTTCACCGTGGCAGACAGGGATTTAGAATCCATAAAGGGAAAAACCAGTTCTCAGGGGCCAAAGAAGGCCAAGATCGAAATAGATACCGGTTTTGATGGGGTAGAACCGGACAAGGCCATTTTCCCCATAGGCACGGCCGCCTCCATGCTTGAGGTCCATCCAAGGACTTTGAGGATTTATGAGGATGAAGGCCTGGTAAAGCCTGGGAGAAAAGGAGGGCGAAGATACTATAGCCTAAACGATATCCAGTGGATCAAGTGTTTGCGCCACATGATACACGATCAGGGGATAAGTATTGCAGGGATTAAGAAGCTGATGCAATACACTTCGTGCTGGAACATAGTTGATTGCCCCATGGAAAAAAGGAAACGCTGCACTGCCTACAAATCATCAGGCATAGGGATGAAAACCTCTGAGTAACTTTATTTTCAGATCCAAATGCTCTTATCCCACGACCTCCATCTGATAACATCGCAGATTTGCCCTTTCCCAAAAAGACAGTTTGCCTGAAAAAGCTGCGGCACATCAAGCCTGAAGCAAGATGTGCCGCCTTTAAGGGATTATGGAGGGTATATGTTAGAATTTCAGCTGGTAAACCATCTGAAATTTGTGCTCGTTTCCAGGATCGTTACCTGGTGATGGGGCAGCACTGTGTTTGTTGCCAAAATCCTTCCCGTAATCAGTATACTCATAATCCATTAACACATAGTTACCCTTGTAGATCTCAAGGGCGCCACCGCCAATATACATGTCATATTCGGCATCGCTTGCAATCTTATTGTCTTTATCCCGATCCACATGGTCGTAACGGAAGAAGAAGTTCAGCTTCCTGTCAAGCCACGGGCTAATGCCATAGACAGGGGGCTTAACATTTACGAAGAAGGAATAGTTTTCCGTCCAGAGGGCATCACCATCTGCCTGTAGCCATTTCCCATCCTTGTTACCTTCTGAAACGAAGTATTGGGCAGTAAAAATAAGCCTTGGATGCTCGTAGCTGAGATACCCCATATGAACCTGATAATCTGGATAGTCTCCGTTTGCCTCAGCCTTCTTGTTCCCTTCACCGTATAGGCCAAAATAGCTAAGCTGGAGACCTGGCAGAAGATCTGGCAAGGGCCTGATGGTAAGCCTTCCCTCAACGACCTTGTTGCCATTTTTCTCTTTCCCGTGATAGCCGCTGCCGTTATACAACCCCACATGCCAGCTTCCATATCTTCCTGCGTAATGATGATTACCCGTCTTTGCAACGGCATCCTCGAGCTCGCCCCCAAGGTTTCCCCTTAAGCTTACCCCAAGATCTGCAGAATTGAAGGTGCCGGCCCTTTCTATTGCCATTGTTCCCTGGCACCGATATGGGTTCACATGTTCTTCAAAGTCAAGCCAAGGAATATGACCAAGGCCTACCTCTGCCTTCATGTCAGTGAAAAATCCAAGGTCCTTTGGCCTGAACATGGCAAAAAGATACTTGAGTCTTGGCTTCCAATCTCCAGAGTCGTCCTGATGAACGTCATAGGTAAGGTGGCCTGCCAGCCAGGGCGTTATTTTCTTGGTTACCCTGAAGTAACCGCGCTTTATGGCAAATCTGTTGTAACTCTTTTGCTCGCCATGAGACTTGGCACTTTCGCCTGCACTGTAATCAAGATATGCAAGCATCTGGAACTTAAGTCCCTTAAGGGCCTTTGGAGTAGCCTTTGACTTGATCTCCTTGGCCAGTTCTTCCTTTTGTGCCTCCTCTATAGACTTTGCCTCCTGCTGAATCTCTGTGGCCTCTTGTGGAGAAATTATGCCCTTTTTCATAAGGACCTGAAGCAAGGGATCATACTTTCCCACAGCCATACCTCCCATGACTGAAGGTGCTACTGAAAAAGCAAGTAGCACAACGAGTAACACTGCGAAAACGGATCTTTTCATTTTTACCTCCTCATTTTTTTTGTGAACCGCTTCGGAATTTCACATTTGCGGCTTTTTATCAGGGAAGTTTTAGGGTTTTGTTAGGCAGGTATTAAATCTTGATTAAAGGGCACAGAGACAGAAAGTGCGAATAAGCACTGTACCAAAAGAAGTTTGTGTGATAATCGAATATTAAATGAATCCTAATGGTTTCTTAAAAAAGTACACTTATAATTGGCACCATCCAAGATCAGGATAGTTGTATCATAACATTATTAAGGAGGCATGAATCATGATGAAAAGCAGGTTTGGCATTGCCGTTTTGGCGCTAACTGTGGCCCTTTTGGGTTTTGGAATGGGAAGCAGCCATGCAGGAGAAGTAAAGGCCATTTCCGGGGCTGGGGCAACCTTCCCATACCCAGTGTATGCAAAGTGGGCAGCTGCCTACTATAAACTTACAGGCATAAAGCTAAACTATCAGTCCATTGGCTCTGGTGGCGGGATCAAGCAGATAAAGGCAAAGACTGTCGATTTTGGAGCCTCTGATGCCCCGCTTAAGCCAGAGGATCTTGAAAAATGGGGCCTGTTCCAGTTCCCGATGATTATGGGAGGCGTTGTGCCAGTGGTAAACCTTAGAGGCATAAAGCCCGGTGAACTAAAGATCAGCAACGAGACCCTTGTTGATATCTATCTTGGCAAGATAACGAAGTGGAACGATCCGGCAATCAAGGCTGAAAATCCAGATCTGTCTCTACCCAACAAGGCCATAACTGTAGTACATCGAGCTGACGGTTCAGGTACCACCTGGATTTTTACCAATTTTCTTTCAAAGGTGAGCAAAGAGTGGAAGGAAAAGGTAGGTAATGCCAAGGCAGTTGCATGGCCCACAGGTATAGGGGGCAAAGGGAATGAAGGCGTTGCATCTTACGTAAAGAGGATTAATGGAAGCATAGGATATGTAGAATATGCCTATGCCCTTCAGAACAGGCTTACCTATATCAAGCTTAAAAACAGAGACGGAGCCTACGTGGAGCCTAACATGAAGTCATTCCAGGCTGCTGCGGCAAATGCAGACTGGGAACATGCAAAAGGATTTTACATGGTGCTGACAAATCAGCCTGGCAAGGATAGCTGGCCGATCACAGGTGCAAGCTTCATACTGTTACACAAGGTTCAGGAAAGGCCAAAGGTAGCAAAGGCAGTTCTTTCATTCTTTGACTGGTGTTACAAGAATGGCCAAGAAATGGCCATGAAGCTTGATTACGTTCCCATGCCTGAAAACGTGGTAAAGCTTGTTGAAAAGGCCTGGGCAACCGAGATCAAAGACAAATCCGGCAGCCCCATCTGGCAATAAATCCAGCATCGTGCCAATAAGTGGGCACCCTTGATAAAATCGCTTTGGCTGATACAAATATCCGGTGATTAATGAGACTGACGATTGCCAAATCAGCCATCAAATGTTAAGGGTGCCCGTAACTTTGGTATTTCGTTTTCACATAAAATAGTGAGATTATGAACAAAATAGAAGGGCAGGCAAAACACGCTCTGGTTCGCTCTGGGACTAAGGGACGCATATTAGACGTTGTTTTCTCCAAGGGAACCAAAATAAGCGCCATTTTTGTCCTTGCAGTGATAGTTGCCATTATGGTGGCCCTTTTTATAGGAGCATGGCCTGCCTTTAAAAAATTTGGCCTGTCATTCATTGTCAGCGCAAAGTGGAATCCGGTCACAGAGGAGTTCGGTGCACTTGTTTCGATCTACGGCACAATTGTGACCTCAATAATTGCAATGATTATAGGCATTCCAGTCAGCCTTGGTATAGCCATATTCATCACGGAGCTTTGCCCCACATGGCTCAAGCAGCCAGTTGCAACTGCCATTGAGCTTCTTGCTGCTATTCCTTCCATCATTTATGGAATGTGGGGTTTGTTCGTGTTCGCCCCGTTTTTTGCAGACCATATAGAGCCGTGGTTGTCTGATACCCTGGGCAATCTGCCCATAATCGGCCCACTTTTTTCCGGCCCGCCCCTTGGCATAGGAGTGCTTACAGCAGGAATCATACTTGGCATTATGGTTATACCCTTCATGGCGGCAGTCTTTAGGGATCTGTTTGAGGTGGTGCCTGCTGTACTCAAAGAATCGGCCTATGGAATCGGTGCCACCACTTGGGAGGTGATAAAAAAGATAGTGCTTCCCTACACCAAGATAGGCGTTGTCGGGGGGATAATGCTTGGGCTTGGAAGGGCCCTTGGGGAGACAATGGCTGTTACCTTTGTCATCGGAAACGCTGACAGGCTTGAGACATCTCTTTTGATGCCAGGGAACACCATCTCGTCCAGTCTTGCAAATCAGTTCACCGAGGCCGTTGGTGAAATATACACTTCGTCTCTTATCGCCCTTGGCTTAATTTTATTCTTTCTCACCTTTTTGGTACTTGCCTTTGCCAAATACCTTCTTATCAGGCTTACTCTTAGGGAGGGGGTAAGGACGTGAGCACCCTAAAGAATATCAATGCCGACCTTTATCGCAGACGGCGATTAACCAACTATGCGATTCTTACCGCCTCATTACTTACCACCTTGTTTGGTCTTTTCTGGTTGGTCTGGTTGCTTGCAACCCTGTTTCTACACGGATTCAAGTATCTGAATCTTGCTGTTTTTACGCAGCCAACGCCTCCACCTGGAGAATCTGGTGGACTTGCAAATGCAATCGTAGGCAGCGCACTCATAACATTCATGGGTGTTGCACTCGGTGCTCCCATTGGGGTTCTTGCCGGCACCTTTCTGTCTGAATATTCCTCGAGATCAAAAATTGCTCCTGCCATACGCTTTGTAAACGATGTGCTTCTAAGCGCACCCTCCATAATCATGGGTGTTTTCATATATGAGATTGTTGTTGTACCAACTGGGCACTTCTCTGGATGGGCTGGTGCCCTTGCCCTTGCCCTAATTGCCTTACCAATCATTGTCAGAACCACAGAAGATATGTTGAAACTTGTGCCAAATACCATGAGGGAAGCAGCCTGCGCCCTTGGTGCGCCAAGATGGAAGGTCACTGTGGCAATAGTCTATCGTGCAGCACGGGCCGGCATTATGACAGGAATACTCCTTGCCATTGCAAGAATAAGCGGTGAGACGGCCCCTTTGCTTTTTACTGCCCTTAACAACCAATTCTGGAGTGGCAGTTTGAATCAGCCTGTGGCAAATCTTCCTGTGGTAATCTTTCAATTTGCCATGAGCCCTTACGAAGACTGGCAGAATCTTGCATGGGCTGGTGCCTTGTTAATTACCATAAGTGTCCTGTTTCTAAATATCATCGTTAGGACCTTTCTACGTTCTGGAAGATAGCAGTTTTGAAAGAGGCGGATAACGGAAAATGGATGATAAAAATTCTACCACATCTCAGAATCTCATAGAGAAGGGATTTTCAGTCATAAAAGGAATCGATCAAGACTATTCCTCTAAAAAAGGCCCATCTGATTTCCCTTTAAAGATGCAGGTTAAAAATCTCGACTTCTTTTACGGTAAGTTTCATGCCCTTAAATCCATAAGCATGGACATCCCGGAAAAGAAGGTTACTGCCATGATAGGGCCTTCAGGCTGTGGTAAATCCACCTTAATCCGTTGTTTCAACCGTATCTATGAGCTTTATCCAAAACAGCGCGCCACAGGAGAAATCTTGCTTGATGGGAGAAACATACTTGATCCTAAGGAGGATCTAAATCTTCTGAGGGCCCAGGTAGGAATGGTGTTTCAGAAGCCCACCCCCTTTCCGATGTCCGTCTATGACAATATAGCCTTTGGGGTCCGCCTTTATGAGCATCTTTCCAGGCAAGAAATGGATGAGCGAGTGGAATGGGCCCTTAACAAGGCAGCCTTGTGGCATGAAGTCAAGGATAAGCTGAACCAGATTGGTACCGCCCTTTCTGGCGGGCAACAACAGAGGCTTTGTATTGCAAGGGCAATTGCCGTAAAACCTGAGGTGGTACTTCTTGATGAGCCGTGCTCTGCCCTTGACCCCATCTCCACTGCCAAGGTGGAGGAACTTATAGATGAGCTTGTAGATGATTATACCATCATCATAGTGACTCATAACATGCAGCAGGCAGCGCGTGTGTCTGACTTTACTGCCTTCATGTATCTTGGCAAGCTCATAGAATTTGACAGCACCGATAAGATATTTACCAATCCGTCGAGAAAAGAGACAGAAGATTACATAACAGGGCGTTTTGGTTAG
>JALSQG010000175.1 GCA_026985565.1 Deltaproteobacteria bacterium | reverse complement strand
CCTGCCCCTATTACTGCTACGCTTTTCATTGTTGCTCGTTTATTCCAAGCTTTGCTATAGCAGCAAGCTTGTCTCCCTCTTTAAGACTAATGAGCTTTACTCCCTGGGCAGCACGCCCGGTTATCCTGATATCTTTGACCTTCATTCGGATGATATTTCCGCTTGCACCAACTAACATTATCTCATCGTTCTCATAAACAAGAACCACTCCAACCACCCGTCCGATCTTCTCAGAGACCTTGATATTGATGATGCCCTTACCACCACGGGCCTGCAACCGGTAATCGGAAATCGGGGTTCGTTTTCCAAAGCCGTTTTCGGTAGCAGTAAGTATATGACCATGCTCGTCCGTTATGATCACCATCGCAACCACCGAATCATCTCCTTTGAGCCTGATGCCGATCACCCCGGCTGCCTGCCTTCCCATTGGCCTTATGTCTGACTCTGAAAAACGTATGCTAAGTCCGTTTTTGGTAGCCAGGAATATTTCCGCCTCACCATCAGTCAAGGAGGCGGTCACCAACTCATCCCCTTCCTTGATGGAAGCAGCTATTATCCCTGAAGGACGCGGATGCGAAAAAAACTTAAGTGGGGTCTTCTTAACGATGCCGCTCTTGGTGGCCATTACTATGAATTTGTCTTCTTCAAACTCCCTGACTGGAACAACAGCAGCAATGTATTCGTTAGCCCCTTTGTCTATGGGAAGAAGATTCACCAAGGCCTTTCCCCTGGATGTCCTGCCTGCCTCCGGAATCTGGTGAACCTTGAGCCAATAGAGCTTACCAAGATTGCTGAAACACAGGAAATAGTCATGGGTGGAGGCCACAAACAGCCTTTCCACAAAATCTTCCTGTTTTGAAGAAAGGCCGATAACTCCTTTCCCTCCCCTCTTCTGGCTCCTATAGAGACTAAGTGGATTTCTTTTTATATAGCCCCTGTGAGACAGGGTTACCACCATGTCCTCTTCAGCTATAAGATCCTCTATTCGAATCTCCTTGGGCTCGGCAATGATTTCTGACCTTCTCGGTATTGCATACTCTTCCTTTATCGACGAAAGCTCGTCATGGATGATATCAAGGACCCGCTGCTCCTTGGCAAGGATGTCTTCGTAGTCTTTTATCTCTTCAAGGACCTTTTTGTACTCCTCGATTATCTTTTCAAGCTCAAGGCCTGTAAGCCTCTGAAGCTTCATATCCAAGATGGCCTGTGCCTGGATCTTAGTAAGGCCAAATCTTTCCATAAGGCCCTGTCTTGCCTCTGCTGGTGTCTTGGAGGCGCGTATCAGGGCCACAACCTCATCCAGGTTGTCGATTGCAATCTTGAGCCCCTCAAGTATGTGGGCCCTGTCCCGAGCCTTTCTGAGAAGGTAGGTGGTTCGCCTTATGATTATGGTCTTTCTGTGATCTATGAAGTGGGTAAGAAGCTCTTTTAGATTAAGAAGTTCGGGTTTTCCATTTACGATAGCAAGGAGTATTATCCCGAAACTGCTCTCCATTGCCGTGTGTTTGTAAAGATGGTTCAGAACCACCTGGGCCACCCCGTCTTTCTTGAGTTCAACCACGATTCTCATACCCCGCCTGTCTGACTCGTCTCTTACAGAGTGGACACCTTCTATCTTTTTGTCTCGAACTAGGGCAGCAATCCTTTCAACAAGCTTAGCCTTGTTCACCTGATACGGAATCTCGGTAACAATGATTTGCTCCTTGTTACCCTTTGCCACCTGCTCTACGGTTGCCCTTGCCCGCATCTTCACGATTCCCCTGCCAGTCTCGTAGGCATCCTTGATTCCTTTGCGCCCGGTGATGTATGCACCTGTTGGAAAATCAGGGCCTTCCACATATTCCATCAGATCAGAAACCGTCAGATTTGGATTCTTGATAAGGGCTATGAGGGCATCCACCACCTCGCCAAGATTATGGGGCGGTATATTGGTAGCCATACCGACAGCTATTCCTGAAGACCCGTTTATGAGAAGATTCGGGATCTTGGATGGCAAAACAGTGGGTTCCATTAGAGAGTTATCATAGTTCGGAATAAAGTCCACTGTCTCCTTGTCAAGGTCCTGAAGCAGCTCATGGGCCAACTTGGTAAGCCTTACTTCCGTATAACGCATGGCAGCCGGGGAATCGCCATCAATGGAGCCAAAGTTGCCTTGTCCGTCAATTAAAGGATAGCCCATTGAGAAATCCTGGGCCATTCTTACAATGGCATCATAGACAGCTGCATCCCCGTGAGGATGGTATTTACCGATGACATCACCCACTATGCGGGCAGACTTTTTGTACGGCCTGTTGTACGCATTTCCAAGCTCATGCATGGCATAGAGTATTCGCCTGTGGACTGGCTTTAGACCGTCCCGCACATCAGGCAAGGCCCTGCCGATGATCACGCTCATTGCATAATCAAGGTAGGACCTTTTTAGTTCCTGGGAAATGTCGCAGACATCCACCTTTTCCTTAAAGAGCTCCTGCTGCTGCACCATCTATCAACTCCTATCACAAATATGTTTTTGGCCCTATTTCAATGAGGAACCCGTTGTTGTCATGGTAAAACGGCAATGTTTCACCCCTTTTAGGGCCTTTAACTTGTATGCCACACCACGTAAGGTACTTGGACGCCCTTTGACAATGGCAACCTCAAGACAGTTGTCATGGTCCAGATGAACGTGCTGGGAGGCGATTACATGATCTGAAAACTCATGCTGGATCTTCAGTATTGATTCCACAAGTTCCCTTTTGTGATGATCAAACACATAGGTAATGGTGCCAACTACCTGCCTGTCTTGGACATCTGCCTCCCACTCTTGCTCTACAAGTTTTTCCCTGATGAGGTCCCTGATGGCCTCTGATCTGTTCTTGTAAGCCCTAAGCCTTATATAGTTATCAAAGGAATCTATCAGGCCCTTTGGGATGGATACGCCAAATCTGCAAATGGGTTCCTTTCTTTCTTTTTTCATATTAGAGCGCTTTACTATAAAAGACGGACTGATTTTGTCGAAATTATACAGGAATTGCTTACAATAACAAAGGGATTGCCACCAAAAACTGCCCGGTCCACATACCCAAGCCCGAGAAACGGTCCTAAACGTTGAACCTGAAGTTTATCACATCTCCATCCTGCACCACATAGTCCTTACCTTCAAGACGCACCTTTCCAGCCTTCTGGGCAGCATGATAGCTCCCTGCCTCCATGAGATCCTGAAACGACACGACTTCCGCCCTTATAAATCCCCTTTCAATATCAGAGTGTATGCGCCCTGCTGCCTTCTGGGCCATGGTTCCCCTTTGTATTGTCCAGGCCTTTACCTCATCCTCTCCCACAGTGAAAAAGGATATGAGGCCAAGAAGATCGTAAGATTCTCTTATGAGCATATGGGTGGCAGGCTCCTCTATTCCCATATCCTGTCTGAAAAGCTCTGCCTCCTCATTATCAAGCTGAGAAAGCTCCATCTCAAGACTGCCCTTTATCTTTACAGAAATCACCTCTGGAGGGAGACTCAGTTCCACCTTTTCTACCACATCATCCTCACCAAGATTTAAGACAACGATACACGGCTTTGCTGAAAGAAAGGTGTAGCCCTTAAGCTCTGGTGCATTTCTTATTTCCTCGTCTTCCCTTAGGGCACGACCTGCCTCAAGGATTTCATAGGCGCGCTTTAACAGTTCAAACTCCTTCGGATTTCCCTTTTTGCCCTTTTTCAACTCCTTTTCCAGACGTTCGAGCCGCCTTTCAACTATCATCTGATCTGTCAGCATGAGTTCCGCCTCAAAATTGTCAAAGTCTGACTGAGGATTGGGGGCCTGACCAGCAAGCTCAAAACAGCGCACCACGTGGACAAGTGCGTCACACGGACGAAGAAGCCTTAGGATCCCATCCATGGATTCCTTCTCATCTTGCGCACTTAGACCACCACCAAGATCCACATACTGGATTATGGCAGGACTGGTCTTTTTGGGATTATACATGGCACTAAGTTTTTCCAAACGATGGTCAGGAACCTGTACCTGGGCTATGTTTGGGGATTTCCTTCCTCCAGAAAAGGCGGTTACCTCTGCTTCACTGCCTGTAAGGGCATTAAAGATGGTGGTCTTTCCCGAAGAGGGAAGACCGACAATACCTATCTCCATAGCTTCTACCTTTTGTCTTCCTGCTGTTTTTTCTTGTTAATCTTGCTAATTGTCACCGCAAGGGGTTGTATCCCCTTGTATCTTCATGATTGCATGGACCAAAACGTCTCCAACTGCATCAAGTCCATCTACAATGGCCTTTGGGCTTCCTGGAAGGTTTATGATAAGGCATCTTCCACGCACACCTGCAATCCCTCTTGAGAGCATGGCCCTACTGGTTTTTTTTAGACCGTAGGCGCGCATGGCCTCTGCCATGCCTGGAATAGGCCTTTCAATCACGAGCTTTGTAGCCTCAGGGGTCACATCCCGAGGAGACAGCCCTGTCCCACCGGTGGTGATTATAAGATCAAGACCCATTTCATCCACCCATGAGGACAGAATCCTGCTGATACTTTCCACCTCGTCTGGGCAGACATCTGTTGTGTGAATCTCAAAATTTCCCGTTTTTTCAAGATAGTCACATATCAAAGGGCCTCCGGAATCCTCCCGAAGGCCCATGTAAGAGCTGTCACTTACAGTCAAAACCCCTGCCTTAAACAACTATTTCTTCTCCTCCTGTTTCCTTTCGGCAACTATCTTGTCTATGAGATTTGGTGGCACCTCTTCATAGTGAGAAAACTCAACGGTAAATGTGCCCTGGCCAGCAGTCATTGCATTGAGATCGAGCACATACTTTTGAACCTCAGACAAGGGAACCAGAGCTGTCACGGTCTGAACCCCCTTGCCAGGCTCCATGCCCATGACCTTTCCGCGCCTTGAATTCAGATCACCAATTATGTCCCCAACATTTTCCTCAGGTACTGTGACAACCAGCTTTACAATTGGCTCAAGAAGCGTAGGCTTGGCCTCCAGGACGCCTTTTTTGAAGCACTGGATTGCAGCTATCTTGAAGGCCATTTCACTGGAATCCACCTCGTGGGACTTTCCATCGTAAAACCGAACCTTGACATCAGTGACCGGATAGCCTGCCAAGGGTCCTGCCTGCATCGCCTCCTGTATACCCTTTTCTACAGCAGGAACGAAGTTTCTTGGCACGTTCATGCCAACCAAGGCCTCTTCAAACTCGTAGCCCTCACCCCTTGGAAGAGGTGTTATGTCAAAATGTACCTCTGCAAACTGACCTGCGCCGCCTGTCTGCTTCTTGTGACGGTATATGACCCCTTTCTTCGGTGCCTTGATTGTTTCACGATAGGCTATCTTGGGCGTTGAAAGATCCACGCTCACACCAAACTTTCTCTGCATCTTGTCTATGGTGGCATCAATATGGATCTGACCAAGGCCAGAGATGAGAAGTTCGTTTGTCTCCGGATCCCTCGTAACCTGAAGAGTTGGATCTTCCTCTCTAAGACGTGATAGGGCCTGGGTTATCTTTTCCTCATCTCCCCTGCTCTTTGGCTTTAAGGCGTAGGTAATTACCGGTGATGGAAATTCAACAAAGGGATAAACTATTGGCGCAGCCGGATCACAAAGGGTATCTCCTGTGACTGTTTGTTTCAGTTTTGCAAGGGCGACTATGCTTCCAGGGCCTGCCTCTTCCACATTCTCCTGTTCTTTGCCCTTTAGCACAAAAAGGGGGCCGTACTTCTCCTTTTCCTTTTTGTTGGCATTAAGGATGGTTCCATCTGGCTTGATTGTTCCAGAGTAGACGCGCATAATGGAAAGCCTGCCAGCATAAGGATCTGTCAGGGTCTTAAATACAAGGGCCGAAAAAGGTTCATCCTCCGCTGGCTTTCTGTGAAGCTCATCTCCTGTATCTGGATCTTCGCCTGTGACATCCCCTCTTTCTTCAGGAGATGGCATAAAACTTACTATAAGGTCAAGAAGAATCGAGGCCCCTATGTTCTTAGTGGCAGAGCCACACAACACTGGCACGAAACCGCCATCCAAAATCCCCTGACGCAGACCGGCTATTATTTCCTCTGAAGAAAGCTCCTCGCCTTCAAGGAACTTCTCAAGGAGTTCCTCTTCAGACTCTGCTGCATACTCTATAAGGTTGTTCCTTGCCTCTTCAACTACATCTGTCATGTCAGACGGGATGTCCACTGGCTTTTTCTTACCATCTTCTGAAAATTCGTATGCCTTCATCTGAACCAGGTCCACAACCCCTTTGAAATTTTCCTCACTTCCTATTGGAAGCGTTATGGGAACCAACCTGATATCAAGGGCACTGCGAATGGCCTCTATGGAAGAGTCAAAGTTTGCCCTTTCCCTGTCCATCTTGTTAAGAAACATCATTACAGGCGTGCCTGCATCCTGAATAAGGTTCCATATCTTTTGGGTCTGGGGCTTGACCGGGTCCACGGCATCTGCCACGAAAATGGTACTGTCTGCAACCCTCAAGGCTGATATTGTCTCGTGGAGAAAATTGTCTTCACCTGGGGTGTCCATGAGGTAGAGAGAATGCTTGTTCCAACTGAAGGTGTAAAAACCAGTACTGATAGTTATCTTTCTTTTCACCTCCTCAGGCTCAAAATCGAGATGAGAGGTTTCATCATCCACCTTTCCAAGCCTCTTGGTTGCCTTTGCAGAATAAAGAAGGGCCTCAGCCAAAGAGGTCTTGCCGCTGCCGCTTTGTGAAACAATTGCAAAATTTCTTACCTTGGCTATTTCCATTTCATCTCTCCCTTTCCCTACACGTTTTTGTAACCAGCCTATGAGCCTGATTGTGGCAACATAATTAATTTAAATGTAATGCGTCAAGTATCTGCCTCTGGTTTCAGATTCCATCGATGTGAGATGTAAATTGGAAAGAACGCAACCTTCACCTTAGACTCTAAATTGCCATGAGAAGCTTGATATTTGGCACTTTCAAAAAGAATGATTAAATTAAGCTGATGCAAGCAAATTCACACCCTGTTGGCCATATGACATTTTTTCGTTCATAGACGAGATCTTCTACATTCCACAATCATACCTCTTCGTGTCGATAAGAAAATCAAGAGACGGGAGGTTATGGCAAATGGAGCTTGTCAGAAGATTTGATGGCTTCCTTGTTGATGAGATCGAGGCAGCAGAAGACAAACTGAGCATCAAACTTGACCCCCATTCAAAACTTTATCTTCTGCATCTTTTGAAACATCTTTCCGAAAGCGAGGACTTCTTCTATTCTCGAATCGTCGGAGAAAAACCCCTTGGTGTTGTGGTACTTGAAGCCCTTCACAAAAATATCTTCGAAAAGACAAGGGACCTGAAGGCAGTGGGAGACCTTTCCCTTATCTTTTCAGGGTTGTATCCGGAATTTCTTACAAGAAAATTAGTCGATATAGACTATTTCATCAGTCTTGGAAGACGTTCATATCATCTGCTTTCAGAATCCTACAGTGCGTACCGATCGAAACAAGAGCTTTTTCATCTATATTCCCAGCTGGTTGCAGATTTTCTACATCTCATCGAGGTGCTTACTGAGATCTCAAGTGATCTTCATTTTATGGACAGCCTCGATCTTGGAAAGGCGTTTTCAAGATGGGAGAAAACCAAGGTTAGAAGATACCTTGAAATCCTAAAAGAACACCAGATACATCCCATGGATGAATACTGAGGGCCTTGTGCCTTTCATACTGTTGACAGTTGGGATGGGCACAAGTATCTTTAGACGGTTTAAGCTCCACCAATCTGGATTGGATAGCCAAACGGAAAAGGCCCTTTAAAAAACATGTTCGAAAATCTTAGCGACAGGCTTTCAAAGGTATTTAAGAAGCTAAAAGGCCAGGGAACCCTTTCACCAGAAGACATTGAAAAGGGGCTTCGAGAAGTGCGTCTGGCCCTTCTTGAAGCAGATGTCAATTACAAGGTGGTCAAGGACTTCATCAAAAGGGTCAAAGAGCGCGCCCTTGGCCATGAGGTGATGGAAAGCCTTACCCCTGGGCAGCAGGTGGTAAAAATAGTGCATGAGGAGCTTATCCAGCTTCTTGGCAGCAGTGACGAGGGCCTAAATCTCTCTGGCAGACAGCCGGCTGTTATCGTCCTTGCTGGTCTTCAGGGGTCTGGTAAGACCACAACTGCAGCAAAACTTGCAAGGTGGCTTCGGAAAAAAAAGGGAAGAAAGCCATATCTTGTTCCTGCAGACGTGTACAGGCCGGCTGCCATAAAACAGCTTGAAACCCTGGCAAGACAGATAGACTGTCCGTTTTTTCCCACCGAGGAGGGAACCCTTCCAGCCGATATTGCCCGACAGGCAGTGGCTCAGGCTGCCATGCAGGGCCTTGATACGGTAATAATAGACACAGCAGGACGCCTTCATGTGGATGAGGCCCTGATGGCAGAGCTTAAGGCAATCAAGGATCAGGTTGAGCCTCAGGAAATACTCCTCGTTGCAGATGCCATGACTGGGCAGGATGCAGTTAACATCGCTGACAGCTTCAACAAGGCCCTGTCTATCACTGGTGTGATCCTCACCAAAATGGAGGGTGATGCAAGGGGTGGTGCTGCCCTTTCCATTCGGGAAGTTACAGGCGCGCCAATAAAATTCGTTGGAATTGGGGAAAAGATTAACGCCATCGAGGTATTCCATCCAAAACGCATTGCAGACCGAATCCTTGGTATGGGCGATGTCCTCACCCTGATAGAAAAGGCCCAAGACACCATAGACAAAGATAAGGCCCTGGAGCTTCAGCAGAAGATCAAGAAAAACGCCTTCACCCTCGAAGACTTCAGGGATCAACTCAGGCAGGTGAGAAAGCTTGGGAGCCTTGAGCAGATAATCTCCATGATTCCTGGCTTGAACAAGATGAAACAGTTCAAGAAGATGATGCCAGACGAAAAGGAGCTTGTGAAGATAGAGGCAATCATCAACTCTATGACTCCTGAAGAGAGGCGAAAATATACAATTATCAACGCAAGTAGAAGGAGACGCATAGCAAAAGGCAGTGGCACAACTGTTCAGGATGTGAACCAGCTTCTGAAAAACTATGCAGAAATGAACAAGATGCTCAAAAAATTTGGAAAGGGCGGCTTCAAAAAGATGCCGAGGGGCATGTTCCCCTTTTAATATGTCTTGAAACAGTAAAATAAAATTAGTATTTAGGGACTTCCCAACAGGGTCCAGAATGCATAAATTTTAACGTGATACGGAGGAATAAATGGCAGTAAGAATACGTTTGGCAAGGGGTGGCCGCAAAAAAAGGCCTTTTTACAGAATAGTGGCAGCATACTCTGAGTCCCCAAGAGACGGACGATTTCTTGAAGTGCTTGGTACATATGACCCTCTTAAAGATCCGGCCGAGATCAAGCTTGACCAGGAAAAGGTGAAGAAATGGCTGGAAAGGGGTGCCAAGCCTTCCCAGACCGTACGATCCCTCATTGCCAAGGCTGGTTGTGCGGCTTAGGTTTCGTCCGTTTTAAGTGTACCAACTACGGGTGGTTATGTGGAGGTAATGGAAAATGAAGGATTTGATAGAACACATTGCTAAGGCTCTTGTTGACTTTCCTGATCAGGTTGAAGTGAATGAGGTTGAAGGTCAGCAGACTTCGGTCATTGAACTCAAGGTGGCCAAGGAGGACCTTGGGAAAATCATAGGCAAGCAGGGCCGGACTGCCCGTGCCATGAGGACCATTTTGAGTGCAGCCTCCACAAAACTAAAGAAAAGGGCTGTCCTGGAGATACTGGAATAGACATCTAAATGGATATGTAACAGTGCCAAAAAGGCAGAACCTTTTGCCCTCTTAGGCCGGCTGAGCTTTATCAGTCGGTCCTACTTCTTCCATCGTAGGCATCTTTCATTTAATTCGTCTGACAATGGACAAGGACTTTGTTGCCGTTGCCCGCATCAAAAGGGCGGTAGGATTAAAGGGCGATTTACTTATCAGGGCATTTTCCAGCATAGAAAGCATCCTTGAGCCTAAGTGCCTGTTCCTGAAACAAAATAGGGCTTTTATTCGTTATGAAATAAGACGATCAAGGCTCAAGGGAGAAAAGGATGCAATCTGTCTACTTGAAAACATAGATGATCGCAAAAAGGCAGAAAAGCTTCAGGGCCTTGAGGTCTTTCAAAAAAAGGCCCTTCTTCCGAGGAATGACCCGGACGAATACTTTTGGTATGAACTAAAGGGCCTAAGGGTGCAAGATATAGATGGAGAGCACCTTGGGAAAATCCACGCTGTAATAGATTCTGGTGCCCAGGACGTGTTGGTGGTACGTGACTCGAACAGGGAGATCCTGATTCCAATGGTGGATCAGTTCATCCACAGCATAGATATTGAAGGAGGAACCTGTGTAGTAAGACTGGTAGAAGGTCTTGTAGATGCGACAACGACCAAACTAAAGAGGACGCACAAGAAGTGATATTTCATGTAATAACCATATTCCCTGACTATTTTTCCTCTCCACTTAAATATGGCGTAATAGCCAAGGCCATATCTTCTGGTAAACTCGAAGTGAACCTTGTGGATCTAAGACAATTCACCACTGACAAACACAGGACCACTGACGATCGTCCCTATGGCGGTGGGGCAGGGATGGTGATGATTCCAGGCCCACTATCAAAGGCCATTGAATCGGTAAAAAAAGAAAAAACAGATCTCGAGGTGATTCTCTTTTCTCCTGCCGGAAGACTTTTCAACCACGAACTGGCCCAAGAGCTGGCGAAAAAGAAGGAACTTGTGCTCATCTGTGGCCGATATGAGGGAGTGGACCAGAGGATAATAGATGGATATGTGGACATGGAACTTTCCATAGGTGACTATGTTCTGACTGGCGGGGAACCGGCTGCAATCGTAGTGATTGATGCCATTGGAAGACTGTTGCCATCAGTTCTTGGCTGTGACCAATCTGCAAAAAACGATTCTTTTGCCACAGGCCTTCTCGAGCATCCACAATATACAAGGCCCCGAACTTTTATGGACATGGATGTGCCCCAGGTACTTCTTGAAGGAAATCATAAGGAGATAGAGAAGTGGCGAAGAAGAAAGTCACTTGAACTTACTGCCAAAAGACGTCCTGATCTTCTCAAAAAGGCGAAACTTTCAGCAAAGGACATTGAATATCTAAAAGGCATTGGCAGTAAAAAGGACGAAAAAGAATAATGGCCAGGGCCTCAATTTATCTTGGGCTTGTGCACCACCCCGTTATAAACCGCCAAGGGGAAAGGATATGTTCTGCCATCACAAACCTTGACATCCATGACATTGCAAGGACGTGCACCACATACGGCACCAAGGATTTTTTTGTAATCACACCTTCTCAAGACCAAAAGACCCTTGCCAAAAGGGTCATTGATCATTGGCTAAAAGGTGCAGGAGGCCAGTACAACCCAGACAGAAAAAAGGCATTTGAACAGATACACCTTGTTGATTCCATTGATGATGCAATAGAGGCTATAGGGAGGCCAAGAAGGCAACTTGGAGTGCTTGCAACCTCTGCCCGCAAGATGAAGGGATGCATTTCTTGGGAAAGGCTTGAAAAAATGGTGTACAAACCGGAGTTTGAATGTATATTATTGCTTTTTGGAACGGCATCCGGGCTGCATGAGCAGTGTTTCGAGCAGTGTGATGGAGTTGTTTGTCCTATTTATGGGCCAACTTCGTACAATCATCTTTCAGTCAGAGCTGCCGTTGCAATTGCTCTGGATAGAATCTTAGGAATCAGGAGGCATGAAAATGGATATAATACGTCGTCTGGCCTATGAAGAGATGAGAACGGACATCCCACCTTTTAGGCCAGGAGATACAGTAAAAGTCCACGTAAAGATCAGAGAAAGCGCTGAAAAAGAACGAATTCAGGTCTTTGAAGGTGTGGTCATAAGCAGAAGAGGAAGCGGCATTTCAGAAACATTCACCGTAAGGAAAATATCGTACGGAGTGGGCGTAGAAAGGATCTTTCCAGTAAACTCGCCCAGGATAGAAAAAATAGAGATAGTACAAAGCGGTCGTCACAACAGGTCGAAACTGTTCTACCTGAGGAACTTACGTGGCAAGGCCATGAGGCAGAAGATCAGAAACAAGAGGACCATGTAGTGTGTCACTCCCCCTTTTCAAAGAGACGCTTTCTCGCCAAAAGGGGGCATGGCACTTTGAAGGCATACTCAAGGAACAGGGCCTGTGGCCGGCAGCCGGAGTCGATGAGGTGGGCAGGGGTTGTCTGGCCGGCCCTGTTGTAGCAGCAGCAGTAATCCTGCCATGTGATCTTTCCGCAAAGGGCATCACCGATTCCAAGAAACTCACAGCTTCCAAGCGCGAGGAATACGCAACACTCATAAAGGCCCAGGCCTTAAGCCTTGCCATTTCAGAGGTTGGCCCAGAGGAGATTGACGAAACAGACATTCTTAGAGCAAGCCTAAAGGCCATGAAAAAGGCCATCGAGGCCCTTTCCACACCACCTAAGGCCATTTTGGTTGATGGCAACCAGCAAATACCCATATCCATTCCCCAGATAACCATAACAAAGGGAGACAGCCGCTCATGCTCCATTGCAGCGGCCTCAATAGTGGCAAAGGTGTATCGGGACAAACTGATGGCACGGTATGCCTCTGTCTATCCTGAATATCTATTTGACAAGCATAAAGGATATGCCACAAAACAACACCGGCTCCTTTTAAACCGATACGGGCCTTGCCCCATTCACAGAAGAAGCTTCAGAGGCGTCCTTCTTGATGAAAAGAATGGATAAAACTAATTCAAGGGCCTTTGGTGCATCTTGTGAGTGGATAGCTACAAGATTTCTCATGGAAAGGGGATATAAGATACTCTGCACCAACTTCCGTACAAGAACCGGTGAAATAGACATCATTGCAGAAAAGGATGGCTATGTAATTTTTGTGGAGGTAAAGGCCCGAAGATCTAAAAGATGTGGGCTCCCCCAAGAGGCCGTAACACCATACAAACAAAGGTCCATCAGAAAGGTTGCACTAACCTATCTTCAAAAAGAAGGTCTTCTCGATTTGAAGGTCAGATTCGATGTCATTGCCATAGTGTTTGAAAACGAGGAAAGACCATCAATCGAACATATCCCATTTGCCTTCTGACCGTTCCTATCTTTTGCAAAAAATCGTTTGAAATTAATGGGCTTCATAATATTATCCCCTAAGGGGGAAGTCTAAAGATTATTTTTAACCCCACCAAGGCAGACATTCATGACCAGCGCAGAACTGTTAAAAAGTTTCTCAGGTATCATCTCAATCGTAAATCCCATAGGGGCGATACCGATTTTCATCGGCCTTACATCCAACTGGACAAAAAAGCAGCGTAATCAGACGGCAAATACAGCGGCCCTTTCTGCAACCTTAATTCTCCTTCTGTCTGCCTTTTCTGGCCATTATATATTGAAATTCTTTGGAATAAGCCTTTCTTCCTTTCAGGTTGCCGGGGGGATCCTTTTGCTTCTAATTGCCATTTCCATGCTCCATGCAAAACTCAGCCATGCCAAGCACACTCCCCAAGAGGCACAAGAGGCAGAAGACATGGAATCCATTGGTGTAGTGCCCCTTGCAATGCCCATACTTGCTGGCCCTGGCTCCATAAGCACTGTGATACTTTATGCCCATTATGCGCGGGGTCTGGATGAAAAGGCAATCCTCGCACTAATAATCTTGACAGTAGGGGCAATTGTGTGGATCACGCTAAGAATGGCCGTTCCCATTGGCACAAGGCTTGGGGCAACTGGTATCAACATTGCCGTTAGAATACTTGGTCTTATCCTTGCCGCCATATCTGTGGAATTTATGGCAGCAGGACTAAAGGGGCTTTTCCCAGGTCTTGGATAAAAAGAAATGATGAGACTGAGCAGACGGAAACTATTTGACATCCTTTTTGAGAGCCTTCCCATTGGATGCTTTATAGTGGACAAGGATCTTGAGATCATTGCCTTTAACAAAAGCGCTGAAAGGCTAACAGGTTGGAACAAGGAAGAAGTCATTGGAAAGGCCTGCTCAAAGATAATCAGAAGCAACCTTTGCCGACAGTTTTGCCCCCTGCGGGAAGGAGCTGCCCTTAAAAAAAACTATATCGCAAGGGAGGCAAAAATCAAAAACCGATTCGGCGAGGAAATCCCCATCTGTTTTTCAAGCTCAACCGTGTTTGATGAATCTGGAAAGTTTGAGGCAGGCATAGAAATCTTCAGGGATAGAGGGGCTGACCACAGGCTTCAAACACTCAGAAATCACATAATTTCTGTCTTTGCCCATGACATAAAGACCCCCATAAGCGTAAACGGTGCCATCATACAAAGAATACTTGGTGGAAAGGCAGGGCCTGTTACACAAAAACAAAGGGATTATCTTCAGTTTCTCTTGAAAGAAAGCAAGCAGGTAGAACTTCTTATAAACAACCTCCTTGAGCTTTTGAACATGGAAAGCGGCAGGCACCCTGCCCAAAAAGTGGCAACAGACATTGAATCCTTCATAAGAGAAACGGTGGAGGAGATGAAGCCAAAGGCACTTCAACATGACATCAAGCTTGGCTTCCATGTTGACAAGGACATAAAAAGGCCTGTGATACTTGATCCTGTGCAACTAAAAAGGGTCATATCCAACCTCATTGACAATGCCATAAAATACTCAAACAGCGGTGGATTTGTGGAAGTCACTGCTGAACTTCAACATAACTGGCTTGTAATAAAGGTTCAGGATTGTGGCATTGGAATCCCGGAAGAGGATCTGCCACATATATTTGAATATTTCTACCGGGCGAAAAATTCCATTTCAAAGGCTGGAGGCACGGGACTTGGGCTTTCATCTGCAAGGGCCATAGTTGAGTCAAACGGCGGCCGAATATGGGTTAAGAGCAAAGTCGGAGAAGGCACCACCTTTTTTATTCGCTTACCCTATGAACCAGATCCATAAGGATTTTCTCCTTAAGGTACCAAAAACGAGTCCCCAAAGGGCAAGAATAGTATTTACCGCAGCAGTCAAAAAAGAGCTTCCCACAGACTTAATAACTGGATGCGGATGGCCCATACTTACAGCAAGAGCCCTTGCAAGCGGTGAGGCTGAAAGGATTTCAAAAAGCAAAGATCATACCTCCATAATCTTTGTAATCACAGGAGTTGGCAAGGAAAAAAGCTTTGAGGCTGCAAAACTCATAGTAAAACACCTTGACCCCCTTGCTGTTGTAAACGTAGGAAGCTGCGGCATAAACTGTAGGGCTGGGGCATCTAAAGACCTTTTGGAAACCATCTTTGTCTCTGAAGGCACAAGGGCAAACGGGGTATTTAGATACTGTATAAAATATCCACCCTTTCCCATTAAGAACAGTATAAAAATAAAACATGCCCCTATAGACAGCCTTGAACGACCCCTTCTTGAACATGATCCACACCTCTTTCAGGCAGTTGACATGGAAGCAGGTTTTCAAAATATTTTCTTCTCAGAAATGGGTGTTCCGTTTTGTTCCATTAAAGTTCCCACAGACACATGTTCAAATGACACCACGAAACAATACACCAAGGCCCTCGCCGGTGTCCGTAAACGGCTTTCTAAATTGCTTTCATTTCTTGATTCATCCTCCTTTCATCCCTCTATTTCAGTTATTATTCCAGTGCATAACAGGAAACGTGCGTTGGAAAAGGCCATTTTGTCTGTAAAGGAACAAACTTACAGGCCATTTGAGATTATTGTGGTGGATGATGGCTCAAATCCACCACTGACCATGACCTCTTTGAAAAACCACCACCTTGATAACATTCGTCTTATCACACTTAAACAGAACCAGGGCGTTTCCTCGGCCCGAAACCTTGGAATAAAAGAGGCCAAGGGAGACTGGATTTCCTTTCTTGATTCAGATGACCAGTGGAAGGAGAAAAAACTTGAAAATCAGGTGGAGTACCTTAGGAAACACCCTTTTTTCGAGATAACACAATGTGATGAGATCTGGATAAGGAATGGGAAAAGGGTCAACAGATGCAAACACCATGAAAAAGGGGCTGGATGGCTCTGGGAAAAGGGGCTTAGAATTTGTGCAATAAGTCCGTCGGCTGTCCTTATGAAAAGGTCGCTTTTTGACCTTTTTGGGATGTTTGCTCCTGAGCTTCCTGCATGCGAGGACTACGATTTGTGGCTAAGAATATGCAGATGGAAACCAGTAGGACTAAACCCCGAAGCCGACTTAATAAAATATGGCGGCCATGAGGATCAGCTGTCAAAGAGATATCCAGCCATGGACAGATTTCGTGTCACTGCCCTTCTTAAGGCCCTTGAGAATGAAAAAGAGCCACGGTATAGATCTGCTCTAACAAATATCCTTAAGCACAAACTGTCCATACTTTATAGTGGCGCTTTAAAACGAAACAGATTAGAAGACGCCAAGGTTTATGAAAAAATCCTAACCGCCCTAAACGAACAGAAGGCCATCTCATGGAAAGAATTTCCCTTGCTTGTGAAAAGATTTCTTTGATAAGTCCCGGGGAGCTTGATACGTCCCTGGACTTTTCATCCAAATTGAATCCTTTTAAGACAAAGGACCAAGAGCTTCTTTTGCAAGGCCTTGAAAGAAGCGGCATATTAAGCCCCATATTATCCATAAAAAAAACCGGTAACCCAAACCCTTTGGTCATAGACGGGTTCAAAAGGATAAAATGGGCGCTGTCCAGTAAGATTGACACTGTTTGTGTAATCACGTTGCCTCAGATGGAAGAGGAAGAACTTGTTGTCTTTTTGACAACGAAATATGCACCAACGCTTGACACCTGTGTGGTTCGCGCCCTTTTCCTCTACTTTCTCGTGGAAAAGTCCTTCAAACATAAAACCATAGTCGAGAAGGTAATGCCCATCCTTGGCCTTGAACCCCATAAAGGGCTTTTGGAAAGGTATCTGAAAATTGCAGGGCTTCCACATAAGCTGCTACTTTTTTGCCATGAAAAGGATTTTTCTCTCAAACGATGCATCAACTTGTCTTATAAGCCAAGGAGACTGCTTGAGACCATTATAGGCCTAAACGGCATCATATCCCTCTCTGCAAGTCTTTTACAGGAGCTTTGCGACAACATCCATGACATCCTAAGACGTGACGATATGGATGTGGAGGCATTCTTTGAGCTTAAACAAGTCAGGGACATACTTGGCATGGAAAAGGATCCATCCACAAAGACGAGGCTTCTAAGGCGCTTTGTATGGCAGATGAGATATCCGGTGCTTTCCTCTGTTCATGCTCAAATAGAGGAGATAGAAAAAAGACACTTTTCCAACATGCCATTTTGTATCAAGTGGGACAGAAGCCTTGAAAACCGAAAAATAACTATCACGGGTTCTGTCTCAAGCCCAAATGAACTCGATAGTCTTATCGATGCGCTATCCGATAAGGGGACAAAAGAGGGCATCAATAAGATGCTTGCCCGTTTCTAATCATGAAACCAAAATCTGTCACCTTACATCCAGATCTGATCCGCCACCCATTTTCCCAAAATTTCAAAGGTGCAAGGGTTTCTAAGAAAAGCCCCATGCTGACAGACTACAGGCAGGGCAAACGCCACCTTTTCATCTCGCCCAAAAAGGGAGACATTTTTCATATCTGTGCCTCACTCGACACCAGGTACATCTGCTGTAGCACCCATGTCATCTCTCACATTAGCAACTGTCCCTTTGAGTGCACCTACTGTTTTCTTCAGAACTATCTGACAGATACCACACTTACTGTTGTAGCGGACACAAAGGCCATCATGGCTGAGATCAAGGACAAGGTTGCAAAACAGCCTTGGAGATTTTTTAGAATAGGCACCTGGGAGCTTGGAGACAGCCTTGCCTTGCCACCCTTGAACCAAATGGCAGCCGCGCTTGTTAAGGAGTTTGCCTTAACCAAAAACTGTGTACTCAAGTTAAGAACCAAATCAAGTGCAGTTGAACCGTTGATGGATCTGGACCACCAAGGCAAAACAGTTGTTTCCTGGACACTTAATCCGCCTGAGATCATAGCAAAAGAAGAAATAGCAACCGCCCCTCTGGAAAAACGCCTCATGGCAATGGAAAAAGTAGCCAGATGTGGCTATCCAATTGGCCTCCATTTTGACCCCATGATCCTTTTTAACGGCTGGCAAAATGCCTATGAAGGCCTGATAAAAATGGTATTTTCGGCCGTAAGGCCAAAGGATGTTATCTGGATATCTGTTGGAAGCCTAAGATTCAATCCAGAAATGAAAAAGAAGATAGAGAACAATTATCCGTCTTCGAAGATAACTGCCCAGGAACTGGTCTTGGGAGACGATAACAAATTTCGATATCCAAGGCCCGTCAGGCAGGATATGTACAGTCTAATATTGGATTGTTTAAAAAATGTTGGGGCCGACCAGTGTTTCACCTATCTTTGCATGGAAAGATGGAACGTGTGGGAACGTGTTTTTGGCCGCTATCCAGTCTCCATTGGCCATCTTGACTATTTAATCGCCAGATCTGTGCACAAGCGCTTTCCTAAGACATGCCCCACGATGCCCCCAAAAGGCAAATACATGGCCCTTTCCTACTGACTGTTTCAGAAAAGAGGCCGTTTCCTCGACCTGTGCCATCCAAGTATCATATCCCATGCCTCCTGGGCGTTGTCTGCAAAGGCGAAGATATCAAGGTCCCTTTTTGCAATGGTCCCTTCTTCTACGAGAAAATCAAAATCAACGAGTCTGTTCCAGTATCTCTTTCCAACCATAACAATAGGCATTGGTTCCTGC
This sequence comes from Deltaproteobacteria bacterium, assembly GCA_026985565.1. Taxonomy (GTDB): domain Bacteria; phylum Desulfobacterota; class Dissulfuribacteria; order Dissulfuribacterales; family QOAL01; genus JAADCZ01. The sequence goes on along the minus strand of JALSQG010000175.1, from coordinate 7,538 downwards.
TTGTGGGTTTGGACCAGAGTCAGGGTCTCAAAGAGTTCATCCAGGGTTCCAAAGCCGCCAGGATAAACCACGAGTGCCTTTGCCCTGTTTAGAAAGTGAAGTTTCCTCATGGCAAAGTAATGAAACTGGAAACAGAGACCTGGGGTAATGTATGGATTTGGATACTGTTCGTGAGGGAGCTGAATGTTCAATCCCAAGGATTTTGCTCCAACGTCAAAGGCGCCACGGTTGGCAGCCTCCATGATTCCAGGCCCCCCTCCTGTCATTAGGATCACTCGGCAATCCTGCGGCCCCCTGCCGCTTTTTCCCACAAGTCTTCCAAATTCACGGGCATCGTCATAATAAACGGACTTTTCCACCATTTTTTCTGCAACTGCCAATTTGTGCAAAAGCTGTTTTGATTCCCCGTCTGAACGAAGCCTTCTTTGGATTGCATCAAGTTTCTTAAGGGCCGTCTTCTTCTCCACTATTCTGGCACTACCAAAGACCACAATGGTATGCTCAACACCAAGCTCCTGAAGCTTGAGCTCCACCTTAAGATAGTCAAGCTGGAGCCTTATTCCCCTTGCCCTGGGAGACTTGATAAAGTCAGGGTCTTCCTCTGCAAGACGGTAGCTCGGATCTTCCATTATCCTTGAAATGAGCTCCTGCGCCTTGGGATCTTCCTCCCTCCTTTTTGGTCTTTGCCAGGGAAGTATCCTTTCGTTTTCCTCGTTATTAAATTTTCTTTTCGCCATATAATCGATTAAAACTACGCCTGTTTATCATCGAATGCGAGCTTCACCAGCTCTATTCCGGCTTCAGCAAGCATGTCCCGAGACATATCGTCAGGGTAACCCTCTTCGTAATAAATCCGCTTGATTCCAGCATTTATAAGCATCTTGGTGCAAATTGAGCAGGGAAGATTGGTGCAGTAAAGGACTGAACCGGCAACTGGTATGCCATGATATGCCGCCTGGATGAGGACATTTTGTTCTGCATGGAGTGCCCGACAAAGCTCGTGCCTCTGACCAGACTTTATACCAAGCTTCTCCCTCAAACACCCAATATCGAGACAGTGCCTTAAGCCCGCAGGTGCACCGTTGTAACCTGTACAAAGGATCCTTTTGCCCTTGACAAGAACTGCCCCGACCTTTCTTCGAAGACATGTGGAACGGCCTGATACAAGCCTCGCTATGGACATGAAATATTCGTCCCAGCTCGGTCTTTGATCTCTGCCGCCCCTTGCTTGCTGGCTCACTTTGCTACTCTTTTTTGCTGCAGTCCTTGAGGCTTTCCTCGTACCTGGCAAGTCTCGACTGATAAAGGGGAAACTGTTTGCATATATCCTGAACCTGAGCCCTTATCCTGTCAACCAGATCATCATCTTCAGGATTTAGTAAAATATCGGCAATAAAACCGCCCACCTTCCTGACGTCATCTTCCTTAAGGCCCCTTGTGGTAACGGCAGGAGTGCCTATTCTGATGCCACTGGTGACGCGAGGAGGCTTAGGATCAAAGGGAATGGCATTTTTGTTGACGGTTATGCCTGCAGATTCTAAACGCCTTTCTGCGTCGGCACCTGTTACGGATTTGTCTGAAAGATCCACAAGGATTAGATGATTGTCTGTGCCACCAGATACCAGCCTGAATCCACGTTCCTTTAGCACCTCCGCCAAGGCCTTTGCATTTGCTACTATCCTTTGGCAATAGAACTTGAATTCGTCTCCAAGGGCCTCTTTGAATGCTACCGCCTTGGCTGCTATGACATGCATAAGGGGCCCTCCCTGGATACCAGGGAATATCTGGCTGTTCAAAAGCCTTGAAAACTTCTCGGTTGAAAGAATAAAACCTCCTCGCGGGCCTCTGAGGGTCTTATGTGTTGTGGAGGTTACAAACTCTGCAAAAGGTACTGGGGAAGGGTGGATTCCAGCAGCCACAAGACCTGAGATATGGGCCATGTCCACCATCAAATAGGCCCCAACCTCATCTGCTATCATACGGAATGTGGCAAAATCAATGGTACGAGGATAGGCACTTGCACCGGCTACTATGAGCTTTGGCCTGTGCTCCCGTGCAAGCTGAGCCACCTGATCATAATCTATGGTCTCGCTCTCTTTTTCAACGCCATAATGGACTACATTGAAAAGACGCCCGGAAAAGCTCACAGATGCGCCGTGAGACAGATGGCCCCCATGAGCAAGGTTCATGGATAAGATGGTATCGCCCGGATTAAGTACTGCAAAATAGACGGCCATGTTTGCCTGACTTCCGGAATGTGGCTGCACGTTTGCGTATTCTGAGCCAAAGAGCATATTGAGCCTATCTATGGCAAGCTGCTCCACCACATCGACATTTTCACAGCCTCCATAGTAGCGTCTTCCAGGGTACCCCTCTGCATACTTGTTCATGAAGACACTGCCTTCTGCCTGCATAACTGCCTCGCTTGCAAAATTCTCTGAGGCAATCATCTCCAGTTGGCCTGTCTGTCTGCTGATCTCGGCCTTCAGGGCCTTGAATACCTGGTAATCAGTCTCACACAGCTCTTTCATGGCTCCACCTGCTCTGTTTTTGAATCAGGCGCAATCCTGCTCCTGATGGTCTATCTGACAAAGTCGCCTCGAATGCCTTCCGCCATCAAAGGGTGTTGAAAGCCACACCCGTACCATCTCCAGGGCAAGTCCTGGGCCTATCACTCTGCCTCCCATACAGAGTATGTTAGAGTCATTGTGCCTGCGGCTCATCCTGGCCGTAAAAAGCTCATGGCAGAGGGTTGCCCTAATACCCTTAAACCTGTTGGCAACAATGGACATGCCAATGCCTGTGCCACAAATGAGGATACCACGATCTGCCTTCCCGTCCTGGACCATGCTTGCTACTTGCTTGGCCTGCTGCGGGTAGTCAACGGAGTCTGTAGAAAAACACCCCACATCCTCAACTTCATGGCCGAGCTCCACCAATAGCGGCTTGACAACCTCCTTCAGCTCAAACCCTCCATGATCCGAACCGATTGCAATCTTCATCCTATTAAACCTTTCTGAATATCAGAACCCCGTTTGTCCCACCAAAACCGAATGAGTTACTCATGGCAGCCTCTATCTTCATATTCCTGGCCTCATTGGGCACGTAATCAAGATCGCACTCAGGGTCAGGATTGTCATAGTTGATGGTGGGGGGGATTATTCCGTCTTCCAAGGCCTTTACAGTAAAAACTGCCTCAACACCTCCGGCTCCACCAAGAAGGTGGCCTGTCATAGATTTTGTAGAACTGACTGGTATCTTGTAGGCGTGGTCACCAAACACGCTCTTTATGGCCTTTGTCTCGCAGCTATCGTTAAGTGGGGTACTTGTACCATGGGCATTTATGTAATCGATATCTTCTGGCGCCATGCCTGCATCAAAGAGGGCCTCTTTCATGGCTCTTGCTCCCCCTTCGCCATCTTCTGGAGGTGCAGTCATGTGATAGGCATCCCCGGTAAGACCAAAACCGCAGATCTCTGCTTTGATGGTTGCTCCCCTTTTCTCGGCATGTTCCAGGCTTTCAATTACAAGCATGCCGGAGCCTTCTCCAATGACAAAGCCGTCCCTGTCTCTTTCAAAGGGGCGAGATGCCTTCTCGGGCTCCTGGTTCCTGGTAGAAAGCGCCTTTAGAGAACCAAAGCCGGCAAGGGCAAGTTCTGTTATGACTGCCTCTGTCCCTCCGCAGAACATGACATCTGCAGCACCCCTTTGGATTTCTTTGAAGGCCTGACCTATGGCATGGGTGCCTGCAGCGCAGGCAGTACAAACCACAGTATTGGGGCCCTTGGCACCAAAAAGTATGGATATTTGGCCAGAGGCCATGTTAGGAATGGCCATTGGAATAAAAAACGGGCTCACTCGTCTTGGACCCCTTTTTACAAGGACGTCCCGATAAAACTCTATTGAGCTTAGCCCCCCAAGACCACAGCCTGTGATCACACCTATACGTTCAGGGTCCACATCTGCCCTGTCAAGGCCGGAATCCTCCCATGCCTCCTTGGATGCCGCAATGGCATATTGAACGAAAGGATCGAGCCTCTTTATGAGTTTTACAGGCATGTACCTTTCGGGCTCAAACCCCTTGACCTCACCTGCTATCTGACAGGCATAGCCATCGGTATCAAACTTGGTGACCCGGCCAATGCCAGAGACGCCTGAAACAATATTGCCCCAACTTTCCTCCACACCAATTCCCACCGGGCAGACGATTCCAAGACCCGTTATAACCACCCTGCGGCTGCAATCTTTTGTGCCCATGAAAGCCCCTTTAGAGTTTGTTACTTCTATTTTCCAAGATGCTCTTTTACATAGTCAAAGGTATCCTGCACGGTCTGAAGCTTTTCAGCATCCTCGTCGGCAATCTCCATCCCAAATTCTTCTTCCATTGCCATTACAAGCTCCACCAAATCAAGACTATCTGCCCCAAGATCATCGGTAAAAGACGCCTGTGGCACGACCTTTTCCTTTGGAACACTAAGCTGGCTTGAAATTATTTCTACAATCTTTTCCTGAACATCCATTTTCTGTTTCCTCCTGAAATGTCTAAAATATCTTTACTGGCAGACAAGTCCGCCGTTGACGTGCAAAGTATGACCCGTGATATAAGAGGCCTCTTCAGAAACCAGGAAGGCCACTGCTGATGCCACCTCCTGTGCAGTCCCCATGCGTCCAAGTGGAATCTGACCAAGAAGCTGCTCTTTGACCTTGTCAGGTAGCTTTGCGGTCATGTCTGTTTCAATGAAACCTGGGGCCACCAGATTGGCAGTGATGCCCCTGCTTGCAAATTCCTTGGCAATGGTCTTGGTGAACCCCTCAAGCCCCGCCTTGGCTGCTGAATAATTGGCTTGGCCTGGGTTTCCAGATGTTCCAACCACAGAGCCTATATTGACTATCCTGCCCCAGCGTGACTTCATCATGGCCATGACACAGGCCTGCACACAGTTGAATGCCCCTTTCAGATTGACTGAAAGAACCTTGTCCCAATCCTCTTCCTTCATCCGAGCAAGGAGTCCATCGCGGGTAATTCCTGCGTTATTGACAAGGATTTGTATGGGTCCGTTCTCCTTTATAAAAGAGGAAATGCCTTCCTTGACCTTAGTGGTATCTGAGACATCAAAGGGCAGCAAGCTCCCTGATCCGCCATTTGCTTCTATACGGGAGAGGACATCCCTTGCCGCCTCTTCGCTGGAAGAGTAGTTGATGGCCACATGCGCTCCTTGCTCTGCAAGCTTAAGACATATGGCGCGGCCAATGCCCCTTGATCCACCAGTAACAAGCGCATTTTTACCTTTAAGGCTGTTGTCACACATCTATTCCTCGCTCCTTGCATACCTTTTTTATCAGTGCGGGAAGGATATCCTTCACATCTGCCACAATAGCGTAGGTGGCCACATCGAATATTGGGGCATCCTTATCCTTGTTAATGGCAACAATTATCTCAGAGCCTTGCATTCCTACAAGATGCTGTATCGCCCCGCTGACACCGCAGGCGATATAAAGTTTAGGAGCAACTGTGGCGCCGGTTTGACCAATCTGATGACTTGACGATATCCAACCTGCATCCGTTATGGCCCTTGTTGCCCCAACCCCAGCATCAAGACATTTGGCCAGATCTTCCACAAGATGCAGATTCTCCTTTTGCTCAAGCCCTCTGCCGGCAGTAACAATTATATCGGCCTCGGTAAGACCTGGCCCCTCCACCTCTTCAACAACAGATTCAACTACCCGGACTCGATGTTTAAGCAACTCGGGTGATGGTTCAAAATCAATAATTTCTCCATCCCTTTCCTTATCTGGTTCCATTGCCTTAAGGACGTGGGGTCTTACTGTGGCCATCTGGGGCCTTCTGTCGTCACAGATTATGGTTGCCATCAGATTGCCACCAAAGGCTGGTCTTGTCTGCAGAAGATTCCTGCTATCCTCCTCTATCTCGAGGCCGGTACAGTCTGCAGTAAGACCTGTTTCAAGCATGGTCGCAACCTGGGGAACAAAGGCCCTGCCCCTTGCAGTTGCACCTGCAATGATGATCTCTGGCCTTTCCTTTTCAGCGAGATGGGCAACTATCTTTGAATACGCCTCATCGACAAAATCGGAAAGCTCAGGATGGTCAACGACAATGACCCGGTCTGCACCTCTTTGGATTAGCTCCTGTGCCATTTCCTTCACACCACTTCCAAGGAGCAGTGCGGTGACATCCACAGAAAGCCTGTCTCCAAGCTCCCTTGCCTTTCCCAGAAGCTCAAAGGTCACTGGTGCAAAGCCATCCGCCCTTGTCTCTGAAACTACCCATACACCTTTCCACTTGCTAAGGTCCTTGGCCTCTTTCTCTTCTGCCTCTATTTCAAGGGCACCCTCAGGGCAGGTATCCACACAGGTACCACAAAGGGTGCAAAGCCCTGGATCTACCTTTGCCTTTTCATCTTCTACTGTTATTGCACCAAAGCTGCAAACCTCTTCACATTCCCCGCAGCCGATACATTTTTCAATGTCTATCTTGAGCATTAGAGCAACCCTGCCTCTTTGAGTCTTTCCACAAGAAGTTCCACCTGTTTATCAGGCTCCCCCTCTAAAAATTCCCTTTTGGCCTCAAATTTTGGGATATAAGTGGAATGCACCTTGGTTGGTGACCCGGCAAGACCTATCCTCGACGGATCAGCCCCGATGTCTGAGGCACTCCACATGGGTATCTCGGCCTTCTTTGCCCTCATCTTATTCTTCAAAGATGGCACCCTGGGCACATTAAGGAGTGAAAGAACCGTTACCACCACAGGGAATTCAACCTCCACCATATCGTAGCCCTGTTCAGACATCCTTTTTATTCTAAGCCCCTTGCCGCCTTCAAGAACATCCATGCCGGCAGCATAGGTTACACATGGAAAACCAAGACGAACTGCAAGCCCAGGCCCCACCTGTGCCGTGTCTCCGTCGATTGCCTGCTTACCACAAAAGACCGCATCCACATCACCAAGTCTCTCTATGGCCTTAGAAAGGGTGTATGTAGTGGCCAATGTGTCCGCCCCGGCAAAGGCCCTGTCTGAAACCACCACCCCATCATCCACCCCCATGGACATGGCCTCACGAATTGCCTCCTGGGCCTGGGGAGGACCCATGGTTATGGCAGTAACCTTTGCCCCCAAAACATCCTTTAAGGTAAGGGCGGCCTCAATGGCATGATAGTCAAAGGGGTTGATAACACTTTTTACCCCGTCCCTAATAAGAGTGCCTGTCTTGTGGTCCCACTTTACACTTTCGGCATCGGGGACCTGTTTTATGCATACCACTATATTCATCTGCTTATCTTCTTGCATATTCCTTGTTTAACGCTTGGCCTATTACATTTCTTTGTATCTGGTTGGTGCCTTCGTAGATCTGGAGAATCTTTGCGTCTCTCATCATCTTTTCCACAGGATAGTCCTTCATGTATCCGTAGCCACCGAGAACCTGTACCGCATCTGTTGTCACCTTCATGGCTACATCTGTTGGAAAGAGCTTGGCCATGGCTGATATCTTTGAGATATCCTTTTCACCAGAATCGATGG
>JALSQG010000174.1 GCA_026985565.1 Deltaproteobacteria bacterium | reverse complement strand
CAACAAACGCCCACCAACATTTGCCATGCATCTTCTCTGCAACAGGCCCCTGTATTATCCCCCTTGAGACGAAACTGGAAATGGCTGAAACGGCCTTTGACATTGTAAGCTGCCTTTTATCAACCTTAAAAAGGATCCTGTTTATAATTTCTTTTCCTTTTTCATCAAGGCTAAGACAGGAAGAGATGGTCTGACAGAGCCTTTCATTGCCTTGCCGGGATACAAAATCATCCTGCTGTTTCCTTGAAGTGGAATGTGTTTGAGCAAGACCCTTTATTATCTCAGACATCTGACAGATCTGATCCTTTAGTTCCTTGATCTGCCTTATAAGGTCGTCCTCAACCATTCTTCCCCCTGCATGAACGGATGAGGCCGATTTTTTTAAAGCATTGTTTCCTCTATGTGCAGATTTCAGCTCTATGGAACTGTTGTCAACTGCAGCAAGGACTTCCACAAACCTTAAAACAGTCCCTGTCTTTTCATCCTTTTTGGTCACATTCTTTGTCCTAAGGATTATTGCCTCATCTCCAAGCTCAACCTTTACCTTGGATAGGGCCTCTGAAACGTTTTTTCCTATAAAACGCCTAAGTTTCATTCAGTTCTCCTGTTCAGTCGAGCGCAATTACGCCAACGGACTCAAGACGGATGTTTCCAGGAATCTCCGAATGAGACACAACATTTACATCTGGCATAAATCGTTCAAGAAGACGTCTTAGATGCCGCCTTACAGTTGGATTGGTAAGGATCACCGGGACCAAACCCTTTCCCTCTGCCTCTTCTACTGCCCTTTGTGCTGCACTTATGATTCTTTGAGCAGAGGCAGGATCAAGGGTGAGGAAAACGCCATGCTCTGTCTGCTGGAGACTGTTTCTTATGGTCTCCTCTATCTGAGAGTCAACGGTTAGAACCCTTAAGGTCTCGTTCTCATCAACAAATGGTTTTATGATTGCCCGTCCAAGCCTTTGTCTTACGTATTCCGTTAATATCTCAGGATCTTTGGTCATCTCGCCATAGTCTGCCAGGGCCTCGGTTATGGTGAGAAGGTCCCTGATGGAGATGTTTTCCCTGACCAGGTTTTGTAATACCTTCTGGATCACGCCAAGGCTAAGTACGTTTGTTACCTCCTCCACCGCCTTTGGGCTCTGCTTGGAAAGGGTATCGAGAAGACGCTGGACCTCTTGTCTGCCAAGTAGATCGGCGGCATTCTTCTTTATGACCTCTGCAAGATGAGTGGCAATGACAGTGGAAAGATCAACAACTGTATAACCTGCAAGTTGGGCCTCTTCCTTCTGCTCTGGTGTTATCCATAGGGCGGGAAGCCCAAAGGCAGGCTCTGTAGTGGGGATTCCTTCGATCTCCTTCCGAACGTCTCCTGGATTCATGGCAAGGAGATGACCTATCATCAGATTGCCCTTGGCAACATCTATCCCCTTAATGAGAAACCTGTACTGCCCCGGCTGTAGCTGAAGATTGTCCCGAACGTGAAGGGGTGGGACTATAATTCCCATCTCCTGGGCAAACTGGCGTCTTATGGACTTTATCCTGTCGAGAAGATCTCCTCCCTGTTCTTCGTCCACAAGGGGTATGAGGCCATATCCCACCTCAAGCTCAAGGATGTCAAGCTGAAGAAGTCTTTCCACATCTTCAGGCTCACCTGCCTCCTCTTCTGCGTGGGCTTCTTCCTCGGCCTCTTTTCCTGAAAGCTCCTCCTTTACCCGTTTCTCTTCCCTAAAGGCACAGTATGCAAGAAATGCAATTCCAGAAGACAGCACAACGAAGGGAACGGTCGGAAGGCCTGGTATGAAGCTAAAAAGAAAAACTATCACGCTTGTGACCGCAAGGGCCTGGGGGTGACTTGAAAACTGTTTGATGAACTCCTTGCCCATACTGGCCGTTGAGGCAGCACGGCTTACCAGGATGCCTGCGGCAGTTGAGATTATAAGTGCAGGGATCTGGGATACAAGGCCATCACCAATGGTAAGGAGGGTGTAACTTTGTGCAGCACTTGCCACCTCCATGCCCTGCTGCAACACACCTATTATGAAACCTCCTATGACATTTATTGCCATGATTATAAGACCTGCAATGGCCTCACCTCTTACAAACTTGCTGGCACCATCCATGGCACCATAAAATTCGGCCTCCTTTGAAATCTCTTCACGCCTGCGCCTTGCCTCTGCCTCGTCAATAAGCCCGGCATTCAGATCTGCATCTATTGCCATCTGTTTGCCTGGCATTGCATCAAGGGTGAACCTTGCTGCCACCTCGGCTATGCGGCCGGCACCCTTGGTTATGACCACAAAGTTGATGATGACGAGAATGAAAAAGACTATGGCACCAACGACAAAGTTTCCTCCCACCACAAAGTGGCCAAAGCCCATGATGATCTTTCCGGCGGCATCCACTCCCTCATGACCATGTAGCAGAATAAGCCTTGTAGAGGCTATGTTCAGAGACAGCCTGAACAGTGTGGTAATGAGGAGCAGGGATGGGAAAACGGGAAAATCAAGGGGACGCAGGATATATAGAGAAAGCAGAAAAACAAGCAGGGATATGGTGATGTTCAAGGCCAGAAAGAGATCAAGCGCTGGGGCAGGAAGGGGCAGAATCATCAGAAGCAAAATCCCCACAACCCCTGCTGCAGCAATGATATTACTCTTGTCCACTTCCACTGCCGTCCAGATGGATCTTACAGATTCTATTGCTGCCACTTTGTCTCCTCCCTAAAAATCAGCCCCTGACCCTTTTGCCCTTGAGCCTGTAGACGTATGCAAATATCTCGGCAACGGCCTTAAACAGCGCCTCCGGTATTGGTTGCCCAATCTCTACAAGCTTGAACAGGCTTTGGGCAATTGGTTTGTTCTCTACAACAGGGACTCCATGATCCCTGGCAATGTTTCTGATCTTCTCAGCAATCTTTCCTGCACCCTTTGCAACCACCGTTGGAGCATCCATCTGTCCTGGAATGTACTTTAGGGCCACCGCCAGCCTGGTTGGGTTTGTAATCACAACGTCTGCCTCTGGAACCTCCTGCATCATTCTCTTTCTGGCCATCTCTCGCTGAATGCTTCTAATCCGGGATTTCACCTGGGGATCTCCCTCTGTCTGCTTGTACTCTTCCTTAACTTCCTGCTTGGTCATCTTAAGATTCTTTTCATAGTCGTAACGTTGGAACATATAGTCTAAGACAGAAAGCAATATCATTGCCAAACAGCTCTTCCAGAATATTTCAAAGCTAACCTTCCCTATGAATGCTGCTATCTGATAGGGATTCATGTGAAGAAGGGGAATAAGATGGCCCATTTCCTTACTAACTGTTGAATAGACGATCCAGCACACCACTGTCAGCTTGAAAAGGGATTTTATGAACTCCATGAGGGCCTGGAGGGAGAAGAGCCGCTTGATTCCCTGAAGTGGACTGATTTTGGAAAGTTGCGGCATCAGAGGCTCAAGGGTCAAAAGTGGCCCCACCTGCAGGAAATTTGACAGTATCGCAACTACGGTTATGACCAAAAGAAGCGGGGCAAGTATCGTTGCCATAAAACCCATGCCAGTCAGCCCTATCGACCTCATGGTAGTGAGTGTAACTGTGTGATGTTTCAGGTTTTCAAGGTAGTAGATGAGCATGTTGTCCAACTTGGACATTAAAAAACCGCTTGTCCAATAAAGGGTAAAAAGACTTGATAAGAGCACTGCAACCGAGGCAAATTCACGGCTCTTTGGAACCTGTCCTTTTTTTCGTGCCTCTTCCCGCCGTTTCGGGGTTGCCTGTTCGGTTCTTTCTTGAAAGGACTCCTCTGCCATCTCAGCCTCCCATGGCCCTTAGCGCAAGTGGCAGAATATGTACGGCCTTATCCAAAGATCTTGCAAGAACAGGCCAGAAATATTGAAGGGTAAGTCCGAAAAAAAACAGCCCCAGGGCAACGTTTATACTGAAACTCACAATGAGCATGTTTATCTGGGGAACCAGCTTGGCAAGGATGCCAAGGGCCACCTGAGAAAGAAAAAGGATTGCCATGACCGGGGCCATAAGCTTTATGGAAAGCACGAACATCTCATGCCCCATTGTCATGACCATCTTGTAGAGAGGCTGAGAAAGCACCAAGGTTCCTGGTGGAAGTATCTCAAAACTTTGGAAAAGCACCCTCAATATTGCATGATGCCCGTTTGTTACAAGAAAAAGCAGAAGGGCTATCATGTATGCAAACTGGGAGACTATGACAGACTGAACGCCTGTCTGGGGATCCATTATGTTTGCAACACTAAGGCCCATCTGTACCCCTACCATCTGGCCAGCTATCTGAAGGCCAGCAAATACGAGTCTAAGCAGAAGAGACAACACAATTCCTATGAAGATCTCCTGAAGGACTACCACAAAAAAGCCGGTTGAGGTGTGGGGAAAGAGTGCCTGAGAAACCGGAGCAACAGGTGCAACCAAAATGGCAAGCATCAAACTCATGCATGCCTTTACTGTCATGGAGATGGTCTTTGAATTGAATACCGGCATCATGAACAGGATTATGGAAACCCTGATGAGTACCAGCAAAAAGACCTTGTAATTTGAAAGAATCCAGAAGACCGCATCATATCCCATGGCCCTTCTACCTTATAAGATGCGGTATGTTGACTATTATGTCCCTTGTATAATCAACCATCTTGTTCATCATCCATGGGAAGGCAAAAAGCAATCCGAGTAACACGGCTATTATCTTAGGAACAAAGGTAAGGGTCATCTCCTGTATCTGGGTGACCGCCTGAAAAATACTGACTGCAAGGCCCACTATCAGACCCAGACCAAGCATGGGAAGGCTGATCAAAAGTGTTATCTCCACGGCGTTTCTTGCGAGTCCAACCACCATGTCCTGGTTCATGTCGTACCTCCTATGAAAAGCTCTGAATGAGCGAACCTGTGAGCAGATGCCAGCCATCAACAAGCACGAACAGAAGCAGCTTGAAGGGAAGTGATATGAGCACTGGCGGAAGCATCATCATACCCATTGAAAGAAGAACACTGGAGACCACCATATCGATGATTAGAAAGGGGATATAGAGAACGAAACCGATCTCAAAGGCGGTCTTTAGCTCGCTTATCATAAAGGAGGGTATGAGCACAGAGGTAGGAATGTCATCAACGTCCTTTGGATCTTCTATTTTTGCGTAGTGGGCAAAAAGGGCAAGATCACTCTCTCTTGTGTTTCTGAACATGAATTTCCGCATTGGTCCTTCAACGTTCTTAAGGGCCTGCTTGAAATTTATCTCATCATTGAGATAGGGCTGAATACCCGTCCTGTTTGCCGTGCTCCATACAGGCTGCATGATGAAAAAGGTTAGGAAAAGGGAAAGACCGATCAGGACCTGGTTTGGAGGCATTTGTTGCGTTCCAATGGCCTGGCGAAGAAATCCAAATACAATGATCAGCCTTGTAAAGGATGTCATCATAAGAAGTATTGATGGGGCCAGGGATAAAACAGTAAGAAGCAGGATTATCTCTATGGCAGCTGATATCTTCTTTGGATCATCGGTGTTTTCAATACCTATGCTGAGGCTTGGTAAGTGAACTGCAAGCGCATCCTTAGGAAGCAGACAAAAACCAATGGCTGTTACTAATAAAAAAAGAAGGTAACGTTTCAACTGTTACCTCCTTTGGCTTCCCCTACAGTATCGGCAAGAACGTCATCAAAGCCCTTAAGGCCCTCTTGGTCAACTGAGCCAAGAAGCGTTATGCCCTGCTCTGTAGAGCCTATTAAAAAGTAGTTTCCAGCAACCCGCACAAGGGAAATATACCTTTTTGGAAGAATTGCCTTGTTCTCAAGAACCTCGATGTAGCCCCTTTTCATGGCGTGACCAGGAAGGCCAAAGCGTCTTAAAACATACGCAAAAAGAAAGACAAGGCCGAGTATGATTGCAAGGGCACCTGTCATCTTTGAAATGAGCTCCAGGGTATCCATGCCCATGCTTATCCGAGGGATTTTACCCTCTCCTCCTGGCTTATTATCTCTGTAAGCTTTATGCCAAACTTCTCATTCACAACCACAACCTCTCCCTTTGCCATTAGCTTACGGTTGACATAGATGTCTGCAGGCTCACCTGCCATCTTGTTCAGCTCCACAATGGAGCCCTGGCCAAGCTGGAGTAGCTCTTTGATCTTCATGGTGCAGCGTCCAAGCTCCACCTGTATCTCAAGGGGAATTTCAAGAAGAAAATTGAGTTCCGGCTTGTTTTTTATGCCTCCATCGGCTTCAGAGGTAAGCTCACCAAACTCTGCCTTTGGGGCACTTTCCTTAGGAGGTGGAGATATATTCTGCTCGCCTTCCTCGTCAAGGCCCTCAGAGACCGCCTTCTGAGCTGCTTGATCGCCTCCTTCTGCCGCTTCCTTGAAGGCATCCGACCAATCGATATCGTCTCCCTCTGCGTTCTCTGGGCCCTGTTTGGTGCTGGAGTCGCCCTCCTCATTTTTCCCGTCAAGAAGGCCATCTAATTCCTCTTGACTCATAGCGCCAGCTTCCTGGCCCGCTTCTTTGGCCTCTTGTTCATTTGGCCCTTGTTTTTCACTTTTTGTCTCATCTGAAGAGGTCTCTTGACCCTCTTCTGCCAAAAGCTTGTCAAGTTCTTCCTGCGTCAACATAATGTGCCCCTAATCCTTATTGTTCAAAAATCACCTTTTCTATCTTGAGGGCCTTCTGCCCCCTGAAGATTCCCGGCTGACCCTCATATTTTGGATGATCCATTATGTAAGCAGTTAGAAGATCCTCCATGTGGGTATCCAATTGAATTATGTCTCCTACCTCAAGATCAAGAATATCTGAGCCTGTAAGCTCTGCCGTTCCAAGGGGGACCTCCATGGTCACAGGCACATCCAGCACGTTTCGTACAAGGGCCTGACTCCATGCCGGATCTTCTGTCTCATCCACCTGAAACGACTTCTGTAGCTTGCTCTTTATTGGTTGGATAAGACTGACAGGAAGGCAAACATAGATGATGCCGTTCATCTCCTCTATATCCAGCTGGAACTTACACACTATTACTGCGTCTTCATCCTGGATGATCTTTGCAAACTGAGGATTTATCTCGCTTCTGACGTACTGGATCTCTATAGGGTAGATGGAAGACCACGCCCTCGTCCAGTCCTTCAAAATGGAATTTACTATCCTCTTAATTAGTCTTTGCTCAATGGATGTAAACTCTCGCCCCTCGACCCTGCTCTTTCCTATTGTGGTTGAGCCAAGAAAGATCTCCACTATGCAAAATACAAGCTGAGAGTCCATAACCAGCATGGCATGTCCCCTTAATGGCTCCATCTTCAATATGTGAAGACTGCTTGGAACAGGGACCTTCTTCAAAAAGTCCTTGAACTGAATCACCTCAATGGGAACAGCTGA
>JALSQG010000173.1 GCA_026985565.1 Deltaproteobacteria bacterium | reverse complement strand
GGGGCGGTCGGGAAACAGCTTGGCAAACTTTTTTCTCACCTGTTCAAGGGTCACAGGCGGGCGGTTTACTAACACGAGATTGGCAAGCCCTGGAAGCCTTCTCCAATCTTTCCACGAATCTATTTCAATGGCAGCATCTGTGCCAATGATGAAAAATATCGAAAGTGCCTCACCATATCTGGCCCTAATCTGTTTCAGAAGGTCAACCGAGTATGAGACGGTTTGGCGTTCCTTTTCAAGCTCCTTGGCCTTAAAATGGGAAATCGTCTCTATGGCGACGGTTACCATTTCATATCTTTGTTCAAAGGGGGTAAGGGGCCGGTCGATCTTGTGAGGGGGCAGAAAGGCTGGTACGAACCACACCTCGTCAAGCTCCAGCACCTCAAAGACCTCTTCTGCCACCCTCAGATGGCCAAAATGGATCGGATCCAGGGTCCCACCCAGAATACCGATCTTTTTTTTAACTCCTGATCTGTCCGTCTCCAAAGGCAATGAATTTCGTAGTCGTAAGCTCTTCCAGGCCCATGGGGCCGTAAGCATGAAGTTTGGAAGTGCTGATTCCTATTTCAGCACCAAGGCCAAGCTGGCCACCGTCGTTGAATCTGGTGGAGGCGTTGACGAGCACCAACGAGGCATCTACTTCATTGAGGAATCGCCTGGCCCGGGCATAGTCCCTGGTGATTATGGCCTCTGTGTGGTTTGAGCCATATCTGTCAATGTAATCCATGGCCTCATCCATGGACGATACCACTTTTACTGCAAGTATCAGGTCCAGAAACTCTGTACCCCAGTCTTCCTCTGTGGCTGGCTTGGCATAGGAAAGTATCTGACAGGTGCGATTACAACCTCTTATTTCCACCCCTGCCTCTTTGAATCTCTCTCCCATCGTTGGAAGAAAGGATGGGGCAACGTCTTGGTGTACCAACATGCCCTCCATGGCGTTACAGACACCTGGCCTTTGCACCTTTGCATTGAAGCAGATCTCCACAGCCATGTTCTCATCGCAGCCTTTGTCCACATAGCAGTGACATACACCTTTGTAGTGTTTAAGTACAGGAATCTTGGAGTTTTCCACAACGAATCTGATAAGACCTTCGCCTCCCCTTGGGATGATAAGGTCTATCTCTTCCTCCCTGGAGAGGAGTTCAGTGACTGCAGAGCGCTCAGTTGTGGGCACCACCTGCACTGCATCAGATGGAACCCCATTTTCCTTCAGGGCCTCTTGAAGAATGGATGCAAGGGCAAGGTTTGAGTGTATTGCATCTGAGCCACCCTTTAGGATCACTGCATTTCCTGCCTTAAGGCAAAGAGCGGCTGCATCGATGGTGACATTGGGACGGGATTCGTAAATCATGCCAATTACACCAAGGGGGATCCTGACCCGTCCAACCAAAAGCCCATTTGGACGTTTCCACATCTTTGTGACTTCGCCCACAGGATCTGGAAGCGCTGCAACCTCCTCAAGCCCCTGCACCATGGATTCTATTACCTTGTCTGAAAGCTCAAGCCGGTCCAAAAAGGCACTGCTTAGTCCTTTTTCCTTGCCCCTTTCAAGATCCTTCCTATTTTCCTGTTGAAGTTTGGACTTTGCCCCTTCAAGCTTTCTCGCTGTTGAAAGAAGGACCTTGTTCTTAAGGTCAGTGGAGATAACAGACACCTTTCTGGCCGCATCTTTTGCCTTCTTGGCCATTGATTCCATCAATTCTTTCACATCCATTTCGATCATTAAAGTTCCTTTCTTTTAATTCTTTATAAGAAAATAAAAAGGGAAACCCTAACGGTTTCCCTTGATTTTAATATGTGCATGAAACTTATGCCACTATTAAGAGGTCTTATTCCACTTTTATCTCTATCTTCTTGGGCTTGACCTCTTCACTCTTTGGAAGGAAGATTTTTAAAACCCCTGCATTCATACTGGCCTCGATCTTTGACACATCTACGTCAGGGCCAAGGGTGAATGCCCGTTCGTAGGCCTTTCCGTTAAATTCCACATAAAGGGGTGTAATGTCTTTGGGGACTACATCCCCAATCTCACCCTTTATGGTAAGGACATTTTTGTCCACCTGAACGTCCAGGTTTTCCTTGGTTACACCTGGCATATCTGCAAACAGAACCACACCGTCTTCAAGTTCGTATATATCTACTGGCGGAGTGACCACTACAGGCCTGATCCTCTGCTGTTCCTGAGGAGACCTGTCTTCGGTCTTAACTGCCATTTCCTGTCCCTTTACTTCTGCCATTTCAGCACCTCCTTGTAAATTTATATTAGGCCTCGTTAGTCAACTTTTACCTCTATTTTCTTGGTCTTTTCTTCTTCTTTCTTCTTTATGGCAATATTCAGGATGCCATTTTTGTACTTTGCCTCAATTGACGACGTGTCCAGGCCATCTGGTAGGGCAATTACACGCCTGAACTTGCCGCTGAAGCGTTCCTTCCTGTAATATCCAGTAATCTTTGCATCTTCCCCAAGTTCTTTGGATGTATCCCTTCCCGCTGATATGGTAAGAAGATTCTTTTCCACTGTAAGGTCAATGTCTTTTGGATCAAGCCCTGGAGCAAATAGATATATAAGCACCTGATCCGAGGTTTCTCCGATGTTCACAGCAGGCATTGGAACCCTGGAGGCTGCAACACCGGCTGGGGAAAAATAATTTTCATTGAA
>JALSQG010000172.1 GCA_026985565.1 Deltaproteobacteria bacterium | reverse complement strand
GGTCCCTGAAAATAAAAAGGCCCTGCCTATGGTCAGGGCCTTGGGTGTCTGGATCTGGCTATTTTGAGCCTCTATCTTTCTCTTTTACCTGAAATGAACTCCTCTGTACTTTTGCATGCCTCATCGTCTGTCATCTGCTGGGGAGGATGTTTCATGAAATAGGCAGATGGGGACGTGAGAGGGCCACCGATGCCACGATCCAAAGCGAGCTTGCAACATCTTATGGAATCTATTGCGACACCAGCCGAGTTTGGAGAGTCTTCCACAGATAGGCGAAGCTCCAGGTGCATAGGCACATCGCCAAAAAGCTTTCCCTCCATCCGTATGAATGCCACCTTGTTATCCTTCTGCCATGGGACATAGTCACTTGGCCCGATGTGAATGTTGTCGGCAGGCAGGGGTTGGGCCAAAACGGCCTGGACGGCCTCTGTTTTTGAAAGTTTCTTGGAGCGCAACCTGTGACGGTTCAACATATTGAGAAAGTCGGTGTTTCCGCCGGTATTCAACTGATATGTGCGTTCAAGTTTTACACCACGTCTTTTAAAAAGATTGGCAAGTGCCCTGTGGGTGATTGTGGCCCCAAGCTGGGACTTGATATCGTCTCCCACAATGGGAAGGTTTTTTTCATGGAATTTTTGCGCCCACCTGGGGTCACTGGCAATGAATACAGGCATGTTGTTAATGAATCCGACACCTGCCTCAAGGGCACACTCTGCATAAAATCTGACAGCCTCTTCAGAGCCGACAGGCAGATAGTTCAAAAAGACCTCGGTGCCCGACTCCTTCAATATCTTAACAATGTCTTCCTTTGTTGGTTCCGGTTCATCTGCAAGGACAAAGGTCTTGTCCTCAGGATAATTCTTCATATGTTCTGAAAAACCATCCAGTATTCGGCCCATGTTAACCTTGACCTTGGTGGCCGGTATGTCTTCACAGAACACTGTGGTGCAGTTGGGCGGTGAAAAGATTGCCTCTGCCACATCTTTGCCAACCTTTCTCTTATCGATATCAAAGGCAGCGACCACTTCGATATCGCTGGGCTTGTATCCGCCAATATCCCAATGCATGAGTCCAATTGCATCTTCGGCGGTCTTGTCCGCATAATAGTTTATTCCTTGCCATAGTGAAGAAAAGCAGTTACCTACCCCAGCCACGGCAATCTTGATTTTAGACATTTGTTGGTGCTCCTCCCTTAGCTAAAAAAATCTAACAAGATTTCCTCAACTATTCTTCCGTCTCCTCTATGTCGATTTCGACCTCGAAAAAACTGTGTCCGCAATCATAGCATTTAATGTCTATTATCTTGTTGTCGATTATGGATACATATATTTCATCACTGCCGCAGCTACATTTTTCATGAACTGAATCCCTTACCAGCTGTTCTAACTGCGGCTGGATGTCAACGGGTATATCCGGATCAAAGGTAATTTTCACGTATATCCTCCAAAGCCAGCAGGCTCTTAACAACAAATCCACTCTATAAAAAAGCTAATTACGCAGTCTAACAATTTATCCTTTACTTTGCAAAGAATTTTGCCTGTTTTTTTGGTAAGTTATTAATATAACATGCGAAAATCGTTAGCAAATTACATAAAGTAAGTTGGCGAACAAACGAAAAGGGCAGCTCGGCTTTCGAGCTGCCCCCTATATTAATCCTGTTGGAAAAGTGGTTATTTTTTATTTTTAAGGCTGTTATGGACTGAGTCGTTAGGTTGAGATGACGGTCCCAAAAGTCCCTCATTCATTGTGACAGGGTACTTCTTCTTAAGTCTTGAAACGATTTCATCTCTAAGCTTTATCTGTTTTTTCCTTAAAAGTTTTTGCCTTATCTCCTGTTTGACCTCTTTAAAGGAGCGCTGTTTTGAAGGCTTCCTGTCTTCAAGTTTTATAATATGGTAGCCGAAGGTCGTCTTGACAGGCTTGCTTATCTGGCCCTTTTTCAAAGAAAAGGCTGCCTTTTCAAACTCTGGCACCATCTGGCCTTTTCTGAAATAGCCGAGATCTCCGCCTCTTGCCTTTGAACCCGGGTCGTCTGAATATTTTTGGGCAAGTTTTGAGAAGGATTCACCTTTGAGGATCTTGGCCCGGATCTCAAGTGCCTTCTTCCTTGCCTCCTCCCACTTTTTCTTGTCCGCATTGGCAGGTACTTTTATAAGGATATGTCTTGCCCGCACCTGCTCGGGCTGTATGAATTCTGATTTGTGTTTGTTGTAATATTCCTTTATCTCTGTGTCCGAGACCTTGGCCTTGTCAGAAATGTTCTCACGCATGTATTCTTGAGCGAGAAGGGCATTTGTCATCTCTTCTATTCTTTTTTTAACATTAGGTTTGTCTTGCAGGTTTTCTTTTCTTGCCTCCATTGCCATGAGATTAAGCTGGACCCAGCGCTCAAGTAGCTGCTTTTTGAGCTGGGGGTTTCGTTGAACGGCCATCTGTAACTGTGGGGGTAGGGAGCGGATCTGATCGTTGAACTGCTTGAGGGTAAGCTGGTACTTTCCTACTTTTGCCAGGACCTTGTCTTTTCCGTTTTGAGCTGCCCAGCATGCCGAGGTTGAAACGATAACAAACACTAATGTAAGAATGGTAAATCTGGTCTTTTTCATCAATAGGCTCTCCTTTAACTGACTTTGTTTAACGTATGATTGTTCTTTCAGGGTAATAACCCGGATTCACAGAGGAATTTGGTAAAACCATAGACCGTTGCCCAAGAAATACACCTGGGTTGGTAACACTGTTGCATCCAGTTTGTACGCCATCGCCAAGAATTGCTCCAATTTTTCTCCTGCCGGTATCCAATTTTTCACCATCTGGCCCACTTATTTTGACTGTGCCTGGTGCAAATTTAAGATTAGCAAGTTTTGTTCCAGCACCAAGATTAACCTGATTTCCAAGGATACTGTCGCCGACATAGGCAAAATGTCCAGCCTTGGCATCTGACAAGAATATGGAATGCTTCAGCTCTGTGGCATGGCCAACCACTGCCTCAGGTCCAATAAGGCAATCCTCTCTGACATAAGCTGCCTGTCTTATTTGGACGTTGTCCAAAATTATGCAAGGCCCCTTTATCATGGCACCAGACTCAACAAGTATCCCTGCTCCAAACTGCACTCTGTAGTCTGTAAAAATGGCCCCGGCACAGATGAGGGTTGCATTTGGTACCGGCTCTCCCTCTATCCAGACCTGGAGCTTGCCCTTTGTTTCATCGTTGCAAACCGTTTCGAATCCTTCGTCCATCCAGCCTCCTGGAAGCAGGACAAGTGGGGAGTCAAGGGGTACTCCCAAGCGAACGCTGTCAGGAAGGTTAGGCCTAATATTTGAGCGGATGAACGCCTTTAGATGGTCAAGGATCTGCCACGGTGGCAGATCATCTTCAAAAAGTCCGTGAAACTTTTCGGGCACACTGGAAAAAAAATGTCTCCATGAAAAGGGCATCACGTCTCTCCATCATTATCCTTGGTGTATTCGTCTTTTAATAGGCGTATGGCGATTTCCACATCGTAAAGGTGAAGGGGAGGGGCGCCTTTTCTGCCTTCTTTCTTGTAAAGTTCTGCTGCTTGTTGGATTGCCGTCCACGGCACCCACCCATGCTCATCCCAAAGGCTATTGTCCACGCTGTCCCACATCCTGAATTCTACATCGTCCTTTCCAAGCCTGACATACATGCGAAGATTCTTGTTTTCGAGCACAGGATAATAGTAGACGCCTCTTTCATCCTTCACTGATGATTACCCCAAAACTTATAGAGTGATTGCAAACGAAAAAATAAGACTCGCATAAGGCTAATCCCACTCCTTGTTATGGTCAACATGGAAACCAAACAGAGTGATAATAAAATTTTCTGGCACATGAAGAAAGATTTTACATTTGGTGGTCTAAATTTTTAGTGAATAGTCATTCAGTTTGTGTTAATATTCCCAAGTGCATTTTTTGAGGTTTTGATTTTGTAGATATGTATAATAATTTCACACGGTAGGGTTGCGTTTTTTTTTGCTTTGCGTTTAAAATCACAGGTACAAGTTAAAAAATACACTCCCTAAAGGAGGACGATAAAAGTGAAGGGAAAAAGGTCCGATCAACCAAATTACGTGACTGATGAGGAAAGAAGGGAATTTTTGAAGCTTGGCCTCAAGATCACAGGCGTACTTGCCGGAGGCAGCGTTCTATCCCTTGTTCCCCTGCCAGAGGATGAGGCAAAGGCCCTGGTGGAGATGGAAGGTTATGAGAAGACACCATACAAGCCACATTACGTAATGGTTATCAGGCAGAATCACTGTATCGATTGTGAAAGGTGTAAGGAAGCCTGCGTTAAGACCAACCATGTGCCAGACTATGGCTATAGGACGACCATCCTCGAAAAGGTAGCAGAGGACGATGAGGGAAAGAAATTTCCCGTGTTCATGCCCGTACTTTGTAACCATTGTCTGAATCCGCCGTGTGTCAGGGTCTGCCCTACAAAGGCAACCACAAAGGATCCCAAGACGGGTATAGTTGTTATGCACTATCACAAGTGCATTGGATGCAAGACGTGTATGGCAGCCTGTCCATACAATGCCAGGTATTTCAATGAGGAGAAGCGTGCCATAGATAAGTGCAATTTCTGCTGGGATACCAGGCTTTCCAAAGGGGAAAAACTCACTGCATGTGCTGCGGCATGCCCGGCGCACGTCAGGGTATTTGGGGATTTTTCCGATCACAACAGTGAAGTTTGGAAACTGGTGCACCAGCCTGACAAGGCCGTGTGGGTCCTAAGGCCTGAAACTGGTGCCAAGCCATGCATCTTTTACATGAATGATTAACCATACAGGGGGGGCAAGAAATGATTGAAAAAGGTCTCAAAATACTGATATGCATAGTTTTTCTCTGTAGTTTCATGGCCGTGGGCATAGCCTCTGGTGAGGATGAAGAAGAGTATCCTCAGGAACCCATAATTTTTACAAAACCAGTTAAGGCCGTTGTCTTTGATCATAAGCTTCATGTTGAGGACAATGGGCTTGATTGCGAATCATGTCATGATGATCCTTTTGAGATGGCAGCAGGTACTGCCGAAGAGAATAAGGACTTCACCATGAAGTCCCTTTACCAGGGCAAATATTGTGGTCAGTGCCACGATGGTGAAAGTGCATTCGCTTCTAACACCAGATGTACCCTTTGCCATATCGGCGTAAAGGGTTACAATAGACTGACAGGTGTAAAGCCAAAGGGGCACGGCGGGCACGAATAGTCGATTTTAGAAAAGGAAAAGGTCAAGGGGCAGTTTTTTCTGCCCCTTGAATCAGGATCAAAAATCCATGGACAACATCTTATCACTTCTCCTCATACTCGTAATCTGGATAGCAATAAACAGGTGGCTTTTGCCAAAATTGGGATTACCCTCTTGAGGAGCTCCAGTTGATGCCGGTCGGCATCAAAGCAAGCCAAAACCAAAGCCAAAAAAGAAACGTCCCATCCCTACCTGAGATGGCCCAAGCTGTTCGATTGGGGGCCAATCGAAAAAATAGTAATTCTTTTTTGCTGCCTTAAAAAATACTGTAACTTCTGTCCTGCTTAGGCCATGCAGGTTCTTATTATGTGTTAATTTGAATCAGGCTTTTTGTATTTTGATAGAAGGATCAAAGAGGCAGTGCCGTGCCAGGTGGCGTCAAGAAATGGGGCAGCATCGGCCTTTCTTGAAAAACCACCTGGTTCGCTCTGGCAACTAAGGACAAACTCAATGGCCTCAAACCTTTTCCTCCCAAGTCCCTTTCCAAGTTTGGACAAGGCAACAAGTGCATAGTGGCTGTTTTCGAGATAAGATGTGGACCCTGGCAGAAAACCAAATCCTCCATCATAGTTTTGGCATCTCCTTATCCAGTCTGACGCCGTTTCCTTGTTTATTAACCCGGTTTTACATTGTAAATCCAAATAAATGGCCATCCATCTCTTAAAAAGTATGCCGTCAAAGGCTATAAATTTTTCTCTGCATACAGGGCCACTTTTGTCCATTTGAATTAGCTCATACGCTCTAAATAGGTAATAACAGCCTTCCCTACTGTTACAGCGAGGTACAGCATTTGACCATTTACGAATAAGATTCTTTGCTTCCTTGGCCCCTCCACAATTTTTGAAGCACCATACAAGCTGAAATATGGCCTTTGCAGAAAGATTTCCAGGCTCTTTGGTAAAACGTCTAAGAAATTCAAGGTGCTTGTTTATCTCGAATAGTCTTATTTCATTGTTATTGCAATAGCTACCAACCCAGTGAAGGATTTTTAGGCCATGATACGTATCTTCAATTGTGGCTGGGAGTCTTGGGGTTGCACCAAATCCACCATCCGGTTTTTGCCTTTCAAGGGCGAAGGAGGCTGCTTTTTCAAGTTGTTCACAAAAGGGCTGGGACATTTTAAAGCGGTTTTTTAAGGATATCAGTACATGCTCCGGGGTTTATAATGCCAAAACCATTTTTTAACCAGAATTTTTTTGCAAGGTTGTTATCCTTTAATACCTCCACATAAAGGTGGGTACAAATGGCTCGATCCTTAAGCTCGAAAGACAAAAGTTTTATGCTCATCGAGCCTATGCCCTGTGCCCTGAAAGCAGCATCAAGGATTGCAAGTGTCAACCAGGCATAACTTCCTGGCCTCCATTTATACGCACCGACTAAACCAATAGCCCTGCCATCCCACTTGATAAGATACGCCCAAACGAAACGTAAAAGGCAAAAGAGCAAGAGCCTTGAAGTTTTCTCATCTTTCTTGAATCCAAGCTGATGGAGGCACTGACTGTCTGCCTTCTTTAACAGTTTATAGAGACAGAGACAGTTTCTTAGGGTGATAAGCTCAAGAGCAAGCCTCTTATCTTTGATTTTTGGGGGTATCCTTCCCACTCGGAATACGTGCATAAAATTTTGCCTCTGAATGAAGGGCAGAGACCACCTCATCAGTAACAAACCTTTCAGCAAGTCGCCAACGCCAGTTCCCCTTGCTTGTGGAGGGTGTGTTCATGCGACAGTCGCTTCCAAAACCGAGGACATCCTGCATGGGTAGTATTGCAGTACGGGCAACCGACGAGTATGCCAGGCGAAGAAAATCCCAGTGAATCCTTGAGCCATCACTGTTGGCATAACGCCTGAGCCTTGCCTTTGCATATTCAGGGATATTTGGGTCGAGGTACCAGCCAACCACTGTGTTGTTGTCATGGGTGCCGGAATAGACATAGAAGTTGGTATGCTCAAAGTTGTGTGGAAGATAAAGGTTTTTTTCATCTGAGCCAAAGGCAAAGATCAACACCTTCATCCCTGCAAGACCAAGTTCCTCCCTGAGCCTTATGACAGGTCTTGTGATGGTGCCAAGGTCTTCTGCCACTATCTCAAGTTCTTTAACAGCATCCTTTACCTGTTCAAAGAAAAAGCGCCCCGGCCCCCTGACCCACTTACCATTTACTGCAGTTGGTTCCTTGGCCGGTATTTGCCAGTAGGCCTGAAAGCCGCGAAAGTGGTCTATTCTGAGTATATGTAGAAGACCTGCCATGTGAGAAAGCCTTTTTTTCCACCACTCATAAAGGGCGATGTTTGGAAGCCCGTTCACCTTCCATCTGTAGATTGGATTTCCCCATCTCTGGCCGGTCTTGCTGAAATAATCTGGAGGCACCCCTGCAACAAACTTGGGTCTTAGAGAGTAAGTATCAAGCTCAAAGCATTCCTGGTTTGCCCAAACGTCTGCACTATCTGGCGCAACATATATTGGAATGTCTCCAAAAAGCCTTATTCCTTTCTCTTCCGCCCTTTGTTTAAGATTCTTCCACTGATGAAAGAAGACCCACTGGACAAACTTGTGAAAGTCGCTATCTTTTGATAGCTCTTTTCTAACTGCATCTATTGTCGCAGGTTCTCGAACTGCTACATTCCTTGGCCACTGGTACCATGCCCTTTGAGAAAATTTTTCCTTAAGGGCCATGAAAAGGGCATAATCATCAAGCCAGAATCTGTTCTTTTTGCAAAAACTCCCATATTCTTGTTTCGCTTTGGAACTTGATGACATAAGGGCAAAGCGTGAAAATGCCCTTTTTAGAACAGGCCACATGAAGGTTTCCACCTTTTCAAACTCTACCAGGTATTCTGAAAATCGAGGTGTATCAGATAGCTCTTTTGCCTCAATAAGGCCCATTTGGACAAGCCCCTGTGGACATATAAGAAGGGGATTTCCTGCAAAGGCAGAACTGCTCATATAGGGTGAATAATCAAGATCTGCCTTTGTTGGCCCAAGGGGCAGAAACTGCCATACGCTTTGCCCCGAGGCGGATAGAAAGTCCAAAAAGTCAAAGGCCTTCTGACCAATTTGGCCTATTCCAAATCTTCCTGGCAATGACGAGATGTGAAGAAGGATGCCGCAGCGCCTTTTGTCGTCATGGGGAAACATCGCTTTTTCTGCACTCATGGAAAACTCCAATAAAAAAGGCCGAAGTGCCCAAAATGCACTCGGCCTTTTCTATTCACAAGTCATGGACTCTTTTGTTATTTCACTTCTTCAAAGTCGGCATCCACCACGTCATCTTCTCCGCCACCTTTTGACTCTCCGGATGCCTGACCGCCTGCTGCACCGGCGGCTCCTGCACCAGCTGCAGCTCCTCCTGCCTGAGTTTGCTGATAGAGCATCTCGGCTATCTTGTGGGATGCCTGCATGAGCTCGTCCTGGGCCGTCTTTATGGCGTTTATATCATCTCCTTCCATGGCCTTCTTCAGGGCCTCGATCTTCTGGTTGATCTGGTCACGGGTTGCAGAGTCAACCTTGTCTCCAAGCTCCTTTAGGCTCTTTTCCGTGGTGTAGATCAGGTTGTCTGCCTGGTTTCTTGCCTCAACGAGTTCGCGCTTCTTCCTGTCTTCCTCTGCATGGAGTTTGGCCTCTTCCTCCATCCGTTTGATTTCCTCTTCGCTTAGTCCGCTCGATGCTTGTATCCGGATGGACTGTTCTTTACCTGTAGCAAGATCCTTTGCAGACACGTTGAGTATTCCGTTTGCGTCTATGTCAAAGGTTACCTCTATCTGCGGCACACCCCTTGGTGCAGGGGGAATGCCCACAAGCTCAAAGCGGCCGATGCTCTTGTTGTCTGCGGCCATCTCTCTTTCACCCTGAAGCACGTGTATAGTGACGGCGCTCTGGTTGTCTGCTGCAGTGGTAAAGATCTGACTCTTTCTTGCTGGAATGGTGGTGTTTTTCTCTATGAGCTTTGTCATCACTCCACCCATGGTCTCGATACCAAGGGAAAGGGGAGTGACGTCCAGAAGGAGAACATCTTTGACTTCACCCTTTAAGACCGCACCCTGAATTGCAGCACCGATTGCCACAACCTCGTCTGGGTTTACACCCTTGTGAGGTTCCTTGCCAAAGATCTCTTTAACCTTTGCTTGCACCCTTGGCATACGGGTCATACCGCCAACAAGTATTACCTCGTCTATATCTGCCTTGGTAAGGCCAGCATCCTTTAGTGCGGTCTCACACGGAGGAACAAGCCGTTCAATGAGATCTTCCACAAGTGCCTCGAGTTTTGCCCTGGTAAGCTTTTTCACGAGATGCTTGGGGCCAGATGCGTCTGCAGTTATAAAGGGAAGGTTTATTTCAGTCTCCTGAGTGGTGGAAAGCTCACACTTGGCCTTTTCAGCAGCCTCTTTCAGACGCTGAAGAGCCATTCTGTCTTGTTTTAGGTCAATCCCTGTTTCCTTTTTAAACTCATCAGCAAGCCAGTCCACGATCCTAAGGTCAAAGTCCTCACCACCAAGGAAGGTATCTCCATTTGTGGACTTGACCTCAAAGACACCTTCACCAATTTCCAGAATGGAGATATCAAAGGTACCTCCCCCAAGGTCGAACACAGCGACCTTTTCTTCCTTTTTCTTATCCAGGCCGTAGGCAAGGGCTGCCGCTGTAGGCTCGTTTATGATTCTTAGAACGTTTAGCCCTGCAATTCGGCCTGCGTCCTTTGTGGCCTGACGCTGACTGTCGTTGAAGTATGCAGGAACAGTAATGACCGCCTCCTTTACCTCTTCTCCAAGGTAATCCTCTGCGGTCTGTTTCATCTTGCCGAGAATCATGGCAGATATCTCTGCCGGGCTATATTTCTTTCCCTGGACCTCAACGTATGCGTCGCCGTTTGGCCCTTCCACAATTTTGTAGGGCATTATCTCCCTGGATTTTTGAACCTCAGGGTCATTGAACTTTCGTCCAATAAGTCTTTTGACTGCAAATATAGTATTTTCCGGGTTGGTAACTGCCTGCCTCTTTGCAAGCATACCAACCAATCTTTCTCCCTTGTCCGTAAAGGCCACCACAGAAGGTGTGGTTCTTCCGCCCTCTGCATTGGTGAGAACCTTAGGCTCGCCACCCTCCATAATGGCAACGCAGGAGTTAGTGGTTCCAAGGTCTATTCCAATTACTTTTCCCATTTTTATTTTGCCTCCTTAAAGTTTCGTTATCGCTTCAGTATTGTTCTGCTTTCGTCGCTTTTTTAAGAAAAACTAAGCATTACTTTCTTCTTGTCCACCTTCTTTTTTGTCTTCAGACTGGTTTTTCTTGGACACTACCACCAGGGCAGGCCTTATTACCCGATCGTGCAGGGTGTAACCCCTAAGCAGTTCCTTTAAAACGGTGTTTTCTTCAACGTCTGGATTTTCCTCAACGCTAAGGGCCTCATGAAAATTCGGATCAAACCGCTTGCCTTCGGCCACAAAGGTTTTTAGCCCAAAACGTTCAAGGGTCTTGAAATAACCTGAAAGGGTTAGCTCTATGCCTTCTATCATTTTCTCCATGTCCTTGGTCTCTTTTGCCACGGAGATCGCCCTTTCCAGGTTGTCAAGAAAGGGTAGAAGCTCCTTGGCAAACTCCTCCAAGGCAAACTTCATATGCTCCATCTTCTCCCTTTCAACCCTTTTCTTGAAGTTTTCTAACTCAGCAGCGAGCCTAAGCATCTTATCTTTGCATTCGGCAAGCTCCTTTTCCTTTTCTTCAAGTTCCTTTTCCAAAGAGGCAGTAGGAGCCTCCTTTTTTTCTTCATTTTTCATGTCCTGCTTTTTTTCCTTTTCTTTTTTATTTACTTCTTTGAAATTTTTATCCCTTTCCATGGCCTACATCTCCTTTGCCCTGGAACTCAAGATGGCAGCAATGTATTCAACGATGGATACCACCTTGGGATAGTTCATTCTCATGGGTCCGAGGACTCCCAAGGTCCCCACCGGATGTTCTTCCTTTTCATAAGGGGCCACTACCATTCCGCAATCCCTTACGCCTGAGTCCACATCTTTCCCTATGAATATCTGGAGCTCATCACCTGCAAGACATCTGTCCAAAAGCCTTACAAGCAGATGTTTTTCCTCAATGGCCTCAAGAAGGCTTTTGATCTTGGGAATGTGCGAAAATTCTGGTTCATCAAGCAGATTGAGTTTCCCGTCGATATAGATTTTTCCAGTAAGACGTTTTCTGCTGTCTGCCGGTACAAGTTGGGTTAGCAGATTTTCACAAAGCCTTCTGTCTTCCTCCATGGCCTGAACGAGTTTTTCCCTTATCTGGCCAAGGGTATATCTTTTAAGAAGGCTGTTCATCTTGGCAGAGAAACGTTCAAGGGTTTTTTGCGGTATCTCACGCCTTGTTCTTATAAGTTGGTTTCGAACCGTTCCGCCTGACGTAACCATTACCACGAGTATTACCCCAGGTTTGATGTTTACAAACTCGATGAACTCGAGCCTTTCATCCAGTTCTGAGGGCCCGCTTACAACTGCTGTGTATCCTGTGATGGAGGCCAAGAGTTGAGCCGTCTTTTGAAGCACATCAGAAAAATCCTCTGCATCCTGAAGCATCTCCTTTTCTATGGCCACCTGCTCACCCCAGCTCAGCGGGACCTTTTTCATGAGATTTTTTACAAAGAATTTCAGCCCTTCTTCTGTAGGCAACCTTCCAGCAGACGTATGGGGCT
Source organism: Deltaproteobacteria bacterium (assembly GCA_026985565.1). Taxonomy (GTDB): domain Bacteria; phylum Desulfobacterota; class Dissulfuribacteria; order Dissulfuribacterales; family QOAL01; genus JAADCZ01. The sequence goes on along the minus strand of JALSQG010000172.1, from coordinate 11,708 downwards.
GAAAGAGCAGGCCGGCGTCCTCAAGATCAGCCATACAGTTTCTTATAGTGGCAGAGCTAAGGCCCAGAGAAGATTTTTTGGCTATGATCCTGGAGCCTACCGGTTCTGCCGTCTCTATATAGGAGTTGACGACCTGTTTCAGTATCTCCTTTTTTCTTTCAGAGATAGTCAGTTTATTAGACATGTTATTACGTTTATCCAAGAGTTTGTATCACCTATGAAATACATAAAAAATGTCATCATGAAGATGACAGATTAGCACCCTTTGTGCCAGGGTGCTAAAAAAATAATTACTGCACATGACCGTGTCAATCTTGCTGCTTTTTTTGCAATTTTTTCAAATTTTCCTGCCAACTTATTATTGAATGACTATTCACAATAGTGTAAAAATGGGAAAATTTATAAAGGGATAGTGAAGAAGACACCAAGAATTTGGGAGGGGAGGAGTGTCATGATTAGAAAGGCTTTTGTCGTATTTTCCTTGTCTTTTGTGATCCCTGTTTTCATGCTGGTTCCCTTGGCAAATGCTGGAGGCGGTCACGCCTATCCAAATGGCGCCGAGGGTTTTATGGTTGGAATGATGCCGCCTCCAGGCTTAACCCTGGTAAACTACGCTTATTATGGCCATGCAGGAAAGCTCAAGAACGATGATGGCGATGATACCCATCTTCTTGATGATGCCGATGTTGGAGGAGACATAATCAGGTTGATATGGATATCAAAGTACAAACTTTTTGGAGCAAGCTATGGCCAGCACTTTTTCTTTGGCGCCATAAATAAGGACATGGATTTCAATGCCAGGGTAGGCTCCAGCCTTAAAAAACATTACTCTGATTTTAATGCCCTGTATGTTATTTATTCACCGCTTCTTTTTGGTTGGCATCTAAATCAGGGCAGGCTTCACGTTGCCGTATCCGCAGCAGATATATACTTTCCACTATACAACGAAGATAAAGGCAACATAGCCTCTGTAGGCCGAAATTTTTGGACCTTTGAGCCTGTCCTTGCAATAACCTATTTCCCATTGCCCCAGCTTGAGACATCTATAAAGATCATGTATGACTTTAACACCCATCAAGACGATTATGAACCAGGCCCACCAGTGAGGGTAGACAGGGATCCTGGTCAGGAGTTCCACTTCGACTTTAATGTTTCATGGGGGATCACGGACTGTTTCAGGTTCGGAATAAACGGTTATTTCTATCAACAGACCACATCCGATGATTTTGATGATCTTGGAAGTCTTCCAGCCCCCTTAAAGAGTGCATTAAAGGATCTTGAAGACGACAAATCAAGGGCGGTTGCCCTTGGGCCCGGTTTCATGTATCAAAACAAGAATTTCATGGCTACCTTAAGATATTCACATGAGTTTGCCGTTAAAAACGGTCCTGAGCTACAAAACGTTTGGTTCAAACTCATTTACATATTTTGATGTTAAACACACAAAAATACAGGAGAAATTATAAAATGTCAGATAGTTACAAAATTTTATTGGATGAAAAGGAACTTCCAACAGCATGGTACAATGTATTGCCAGATCTTCCAGAGCCTCTGGCGCCTCCGCTCAACCCTCAGACAGGCCAGCCTGTGACCCCTGATGATCTAAAACCCATATTCCCTGATGACCTTATAATGCAGGAGGTGAGTCAGGAGCCTTGGATTGAGATACCCACTGATGTACTGGAAATCTACAAGCTTTGGCGTCCGACCCCTCTTATTAGGGCCAGGAGGCTTGAGGAGGCCCTTGGTACTCCTGCCAGGATGTATTTCAAGAATGAAGGGGTGAGCCCGCCAGGAAGCCACAAGCCTAATACGGCCGTTGCCCAGGCCTACTACAACAAGAAGGCAGGGGTCAACAAGCTTACAACAGAGACCGGAGCAGGCCAGTGGGGCAGTGCCCTTTCCTTTGCATGCAGTCTGTTTGATATGCATTGTACCGTGTACATGGTGAAGGTAAGCTACAATCAGAAGCCATATAGAAGAATTCTTATGCATGTTTGGGGCGGGGAGGTTTACCCTTCTCCTACGGACCGGACAAATGCAGGTAGGGCCATCCTGGAAAAGAACCCCGATTCCATGGGGAGCCTGGGCATTGCCATATCCGAGGCAGTCGAAGATGCTGCCACTCACGATGATACCAATTATGCCCTTGGAAGTGTGTTAAATCATGTACTCTTGCATCAAACAGTAATTGGCCTTGAGACAAAAAAACAGCTTGAGCTCGTTGGCGATGATGCAGACGTGATAGTTGGTTGTGTGGGAGGCGGTTCCAATTTTGGGGGTATGATACTCCCCTTTGTTAAGGACAAGATAGACGGGAAAAAGGATATAGATATAATTGCCATTGAGCCAAAGTCTTGCCCGACACTCACAAAAGGCCTTTATCAGTATGACTATGGAGATACCGCAGGCATGACGCCTCTTATGCTAATGTATACCCTTGGGCATACCTTTGAGCCTCCTGGCATCCATGCTGGTGGTCTAAGATACCACGGGGATGCACCCATTCTTTGCAATCTTGTGAAAAACAAGGTTGTAAGTCCAAAGGCATATACACAAAATCCAGTGTTTGAGGCAGCTGTAACGTTTGCAAGGACAGAGGGCATCATCCCTGCCCCTGAGACATCCCATGCAATAAAGGGGTGGATAGACGAGGCCTTGAAATGCAAAGAGACCGGCGAAGAAAAGGCCATAGTCTGCTGCTTCAGTGGTCATGGTCACTTCGATCTTGCCGCCTATGACGATTATCTTGAAGGAAGGCTTCAGGACTATGAATATCCAGAAGATAAGATAGAGGAGGCATTGAAAGATCTGCCTAAGTTTCCAACAGGTCTTTAAAGAAATAAGATTTTCTTTTTTTTGCCAGCCCCTTTGTCCATATTGGGCAAAGGGGCTATTTTTATTTCATGCCTGTCTTTCTCCTTGATAAAAGAGACATCCATTTTCCGCCAGTAGATCTTGCAAGAAGCGACGGGCTCCTGGCTGTTGGCGGTGATCTTTGCCCAAAGAGGCTCATCCTTGCATACTCTAAGGGAATTTTTCCCTGGTATAATCAGGGCGAGCCAATATTGTGGTGGTCACCAGACCCGAGGCTTGTCTTGTTTCCCGAGGAGCTTCATGTCCCAAGAAGGCTTGAGCGTACCATCAGACAGGGACGGTTTAGTCTAAGTTGCAACAGGGCGTTTAGGGAGGTGATGAGTCTTTGCGGAGCGCTCAGGCAGGAAAGGGGTGAGGTAACCTGGATAAACCAAGACATGATAGATGCATACTGCAAATTAAATGAAATGGGCTATGCACTAAGTGTTGAGTCATGGCAGGATGGGGAACTTGTCGGCGGACTCTATGGCGTGCTTCTTGGAAGTGTCTTTTTTGGTGAAAGCATGTTTACCAAGGTCAAAGATGCCTCCAAGGTTGCCTTTGTTTGTTTTGTGCGCACTTTTCGTGACATGGGCCTGAAACTTATCGATTGCCAGGTAGAGACTGCACATTTAAGGCGCTTTGGTGCAAGGGCCATATCACGGCAACAATTTTCAGTCCTACTTGAAAAGTGGGTGGATCTTCGTCCTAAGAAAGTTTCCCAAGGGCCTCTTCGAGCCTGTTGAGCCCTTCTTCTATCTGGGCCTTGTCAGTGGCATAGGATAACCTTATAAATCTGTCATCTCCAAAGGCTATGCCAGGGACACAGGCGACCTTGGCATTTTCAAGCAGGTAGTCTGCAAGCTCGAGAGAGCCTTTTATCTCAAAGCCTTCTGCGGACTTGCCAAAATATGAAGAAACATCAGGGAAGACGTAGAAGGCGCCTTGGGGGACATTACATTTTATCCCTTGGATTGTGTTAAGTCTTTCCACAATGAAGTCTCTTCTTTCCTTAAAGGCAGATACCATCTGCTTTACGCAATCTTGTGGGCCAGAGAGTGCTTCCTGGGCCGCCTTTTGGGCAATAGAGTTGGGGTTGGATGTGCTTTGGCTCTGTATCTTGGTTGCTGCCTTTATTACCGGCTTCGGCCCTGCCAAATAACCGATACGCCAGCCTGTCATGGAATAGGTCTTTGATACGCCATTTGCGACGATCACGTGATTGCGCGCTTCAGGCATTACAGAGACAGGATTTTCAGGGCCTTTCCCATCGAATCTTATCTCATCGTAGATGTCATCGGTGATTATGTAAAAGCCTTTGTCAAGGGCCATTTGGGCCAGGGATTTGAGGGTATCTTCACTGTAGACAGCACCTGTTGGGTTGGATGGACTGTTTATGATGATTGCCCTTGTCTTTTCGTTTATTAACGAGGCAAGCTCATCCAGATCCAGATCAAAGTTTTTGTCAGGCCTTGATGAGAGAAAGACAGGGCTTCCGCCTGCAAGCTCCACCATTGCCGGATAAGAGACCCAGTATGGAACAGGTATTATGACCTCATGGCCTGGGTCGATGATGGCCTGGAAACAGTTGTAGAGGCCCTGCTTACCTCCTGTAGAGACGACTATTTCGTCAAGGGCATAGTCCACGCCGTAATCCCTTTTCAGTTTATTTGTGACGGCCTCCCTAAGTTCCACAATGCCGGCAACAGGAGTATATTTGGTAAAGCCATCCTGGATTGCCTTTATGGCTGCATCCTTTATGTGCTGTGGTGTGTCAAAATCAGGCTCCCCTGCAGAAAGGTTTATGATGTCTGCCCCCTGGGCCTTTAGAGCCTTGGCCTTCGCATCTACTGCAAGGGTAGGGGAGGGTTTCAGGTTTATTACTCTCTGGGCAAGGGGGGTGTTCCAGCTCATGCTTTTTCTCCTTAAGAAGGTGGTAAAATTTTATGAACTTTTACTAAAGTCATGCCCTTTTAACAACCATCAATATTCTACCTGTTCCAAATACAGGCCGTAAGCAGGTGCTGTGGCAGGTGCAACGGTCCTGTCTCGTGCTGCTAAAACTCTTGATGCCATCTGCCATTGGAGCCTGCCAGTCCCTATCTCCTTTAAAAGACCAGTTATGTTTCTGACCATATATTTCAAAAAGCCGTTTGCCTTGACCCTTATTTGGTACTCTTCGATTTCAAAAGGGAGGTACTCATGACAAATTGTCTTTCTTATTTCTATGTGATTTATCTGGCGAATCGTGGTCCTTACGCTTGAGCCTGCTGCCATGAAAGATGAAAAGTCGTGTCGGCCTTTAAGGGCCTTGGCTGCCAGTGTCATGTCTTTTAGATCAAGCCTTTCTCGAACGATCCATGCCCTCCTGTATATAAGGGGAAGTCTCTTATCACTGATTACGATGCGATACATATAGCTTTTTGCCAGAGCGTTTTTTCTTGCATGAAAGTCCTTTGGTACGTCTTGGGCTTCAAGCACCGATATGTCAGGAGGAAGCAGGCTGTTTAATCCCTTTTCAAAACCGTGCAGGGGAATTCCACTGTTTGTGAAAAAGTTGGCACTTTGGCAGATAGCATGTACCCCTGCGTCCGTACGTCCTGAACCTACGAGATTTATCTTGTGGCCAACCATCTTCTGGATGGCATGCTCTAATGTCTCTTGAACAGTTGCCACTCCTGGTTGCTTCTGCCAGCCATGGTAATTGGATCCATCATAGCTGATGGAAAGTTTGATGTTTCGCATAAATTCCATTTGCAAACAATTAGAAAACCACCAGGGCCCTTTTGCAACGATATTTTGCAATTCCGATGCAATCAGGACTGTTGCTAAAAGATCTTGATATTTCAATATGTTATAAAAGTTAAAAATTTTTTTAGAAAAAGACTTGACAATTTTAATTGTCAAGTATATTTACACTATATCATCCAGTTTTTATCAGATACTTCACAAAGGAGGGATTTGTAACAATGAATGAACCAACAGTCAGCTCTTTGACCGCAGGTAAGGCGTTACCGGTCGCTACTTCCAGGACCTACAACGCAGCCATTGCCTTTTTTGCCTTCATGGCAGCAGTAGGCGTTGCATTTGGCCTTCATGCCATGTACGTGGGGCATGAGGCAGCCTACAACTGTACAAGGGAAATCCCTTGGGGTTTGTTGATTGCTACCTATGTGTTTTTTGTCGTGACTTCGACCGGCCTGTGCATAGTATCTTCGCTTGGCCACGTCTTCGGCTTTGAAAGCTTCATGCCTATTGCCAAAAGGGCGGTTTTCCTATCCATTGCCACCATCGTAAGTGGATTCCTGGTAATTGCCTTTGAGATTGAAAATCCATGGAGAATGGCCATATACAATATGATCTCTCCAAATCTGACCTCAAATATCTGGTGGATGGGAACCCTTTACGGCGTTTACCTCTTTTTTATGGCAGTTGAGTTTGCCATGTTACAAATGAATAAGCACAAACAGGCGGCAATCATGGGGCTTTTGGGAGTGCTTTCTGGTATTGCTGCCCATAGCAACCTTGGGGCTGTCTTCGGACTTCTTGGCTCTCGCGAGTTCTGGCACGGCCCATATATGCCCATTTATTTCATCACTTCTGCAGCCATGTCTGGCTGTGCAGCGGTTCTACTTTTCACCTACATAGCTTACAAGACAAACGGATGGCAGATGAGCGACAAGCTCAAGAGCTCCCTCAGGGCAGTTGCTTATACTGGCGCTTTTCTAATGGCCACTCTTATATTCTTTGATATCTGGAAGGTAATCTCAGGTGTTGCAGGTCATCCTCCAGGAAAGTATGAGGCTACCATGGCCCTTATCAAGGGACCTTATGCCTTCAATTTCTGGGTCGGTGAAATCCTCATGGGAATGGTTCTTCCCTTCGTGATTATCCTTGGGACCAAGGGCAGGAGCGTGCCGGCACTCTTTGCAGCGGGTGTGTTGTGTGTTACAGGAATTTTCTTCATGCGCTATGACTTGGTGCTTGTCGGAGAAATAGTAAATCCGTTCCATGAGTATGGCGTAATCGATTTCCCACTTTACCTAAGTTATGTTCCAAGCCTTCATGAGATAATGATAACCATTGGTGGACTCAGCTTCTGCGCCATGGCCTTTCTCATGGGTGAGAAGATGTTCAAGGGACACCTGGCAGAGGATCACTAAAACATTTTTGGACATAGGGATACAGACTCGGGCCTGCCGACCGAATGGCAGGCCCAACTTCTACATGGCTGAGGCGATGGGTCGAAAAAGGAAAAGACGAAAAAGAGGTGCGTTGCCAGACAGGCTTGTTCCAGTTTATCCCATTGGGGTTGCTGCCAAGCTCTTGGACGTTCACCCGAGAACTCTCAGGCTTTATGAGGCAGAAGGACTGCTTTCTCCCCACTACAAGGGCGGGCGTCGTATCTTCTCCCAAAGTGACATCCAGTGGGTGTCATGCCTGCGTTCTATCATACATGATGAAGGAATCAGTATCCCAGGAATCAAAAGGCTCCTAAAGTATGAGCCGTGCTGGAAGATCCTCGACTGTCCAAAGGAAGTTCATGAAACCTGTGAGGCAAAGGTGGACCGGACAGAGCAGAGGGTTGGTATTGTGGTATGTAGCAGCTGTGGCCAAAAACTTGCTGAAAACGATGTGTAATCACCTGAACCTTACTTTCTAAGCCATCTTTTTTGTCAAACCGGCACCATGATCTCTTCTTCGCTTATTTTGTATTGATTTATCTTGCGTCTCAACGTGTCTTTCGAGATCCCCAACTCCCGGCATGTTGCCATCTTTTTGCCCTTGTTCCTTCTAAGGGCATTGACAATGGCAATTCTTTCTATGTCCTTAAGTGACATGGGGCTTGTAAAGGGAAGGATTTCTGGTGTCTGTTGCAGCTCATCCTTATTTGAAAATGGTTCAGGAAGGTGTTCAGGCATAATTATACCGCCATGGCAAAGAATAAAAGCATATTCGATTATGTTCTCAAGCTCCCGAATGTTTCCTGGATAGTCATATTTCATAAGCAGATTAAGGGCTTCTTCAGAAATTCCTGAGACATCCTTTCCCTTTTCCACGTTGAATTTCTGTATGAAATGGTCAACCAGAAGAGGTACATCCACAAGCCGTTCTCTAAGGGGTGGAAGCACGATTTTTACCACATTTAGCCTATAATAAAGGTCTTCTCTGAATTTTTCCTCCTTAACCAGGGCATGAAGATCCTTGTTTGTGGCTGCAATTATTCTTACGTCAGCCTTTACTGGCTTGTTGGAGCCAAGGGGCTCATAAACCTTGCTTTGAATAACTCTCAGGAGTTTTACCTGAAGGGCCGGGGATATATCACCGATTTCGTCAAGGAACAGGGTGCCTTTTTCCGCAGCAGCAAACCGTCCTTCCTTGTCTTGCTTAGCATCTGTGAATGCCCCTTTTTTATAGCCAAAAAGCTCCGATTCCAACAACGTATCTGGAAGGGCACCACAGTTGACGGCAACAAACGGCCCACGCTTTCTCTTGCTGAAGTTGTGGAGTGCCCTTGCAACGAGTTCCTTACCCGTGCCACTTTCACCAAGAATGAGCACGTTGCTGTCACTCATTGCAATTTCAGGAATAATTTGAAAGATTTTTTGCATCTGGGGGCTTTTGCTGATGATATCACCAAGGGTGTATCTACCAGTAAGCCGTTTTCTCAAGTGATCTATTTCCCTAAGATCTCTGAAGGTCTCCACGCCCCCAATGATATTCCCTTCCGCGTCTAAAAGAGGGGCTGTACTGATGCTAATGGGTACGGATTCACCATTCGCCCTTTTTATTATTACCCTTCTGTTTGCAACCCTCTTACCCATCCTTATGCTCATGGCCATGGCACAGGCTTCACCACAGAGGCTTGACTGGAACACCTCGCGGCACTGTTTGCCAAGGGCATCGGCAACGGGCATCCCTGTGATTTCCTCCGCTGCCCTGTTAAAGGATGTTATCCTCCAGTGTCTGTCAACAGTGAAGACACCGTCTCCAATGCTGTCCAGAATAATCTCTCGCTCCACCTCTTCAGTAATGTCCCTAAAGACCTCTACACCGCCTCTTACCTTTCCAGTTATGTCTATGAAGGGTGAGGCGCTGATGGAAATAGGCAGTGTGTGGCCAGATTTCGTCTTTACAAAGACCCTTCTTCCAGTAAAGGGGCGTTTTTCCTCAATGGCCTTGGCAAGTACACATTCGTTAGAACATATGGCCGTTTTGAATATGTCACTGCATTTTTTGCCAATAACCTCTTTTTTTAACCATCCAGTTATTCGTTCTGCAGCCTTGTTGAACTCTATTATTTTCCACTGCTTGTTCACTATAAAAACGCCATCTCCTATGCTGTCTAAAATTGGAGCTCCAACAAAATCCTCGCCTTCAAAACGAATGGAAATGGCAATCCAATCCGCAACGCCCTGTCGCCCATTACTGACAAGGGCAGTAACTATGGCCGTCTTATATTGGCTATGATCAAGGAGAAACCGGTAATTGAAGAGGCTTTGCCCCTTTTCCAGTACGGGTACAAGATCCTTAAGGGGCGCAAGAACCGTATCATTAATAATATCCTGAAATCTCATGCCGACTATCTGGTCGGACCTTGAGGACAAGACCTTGTGCAAAGGACCAGTGACCTTCTGGATTATCCAGTTTCCATCAAGGAGTAACGTAAAACGCTTGACAGTGTCTGTATGAATGGGCGTAATTATCTGCGTTCCAGGCATAATTCTTTAATATTTGAATTTATAAGTTTTGTTTAAATATAATTGTTCGACGGCGAAATGCCAATAGTGGAAAAGGAAAGCAGGCTTTCGAGAATATGGGCAAGAATGTGCTGGTCAGGACAAAGTGCCCGAAATTTTACTTGATCTATAAGCACGGATCTCATGCCTATCTCAAGGCTTCTGACACCTTGTCCGTAATCGAAATCTATTCTCAGGTAATAGGTATTCACCCCTGGAATCATATCCTGTTCCTGGAACCAGTAGTTTGAGCAAAAGCCAGATAGGGCATCCATGACCTGGTATACTATCTCATCCTTGTCCCCAATAAGATCCATCTCATTTTCAAGTCTTAGAAACCTTTTTTCCGCTGCTTCTTCCATCTCATTTCCATAAACGAAACGACGCTCGTAATTAAGCGTGATCCATTCATGAAGCCTTATTAAAAGCACGGCAGCGGTGAAAAGTGGATCCTCTACCCTATCCACCGAGCACCTGGCAGAGAAGATTTCAGACAGCACTGTAAGCCAATTTGCCACCGTATCCGGGATGTGGTCCTTGAGGCTATTTTCATCCTCAAGGTGTGAAAGGTGGCTTACTCCCTCTTCCTTACACAGTCTGGCAAAGAAGTTGAGAAACAGCGATCTTAGCTCCTCTTTTAAGAGCGGATCAAGAAGCTCTCCTTCCTGGCTTATGACCTTGTGCAAAACCTGCTTTATATGTGCATCTGTTGAAGGGTCAAGTAACGAGATTTTTTTCCTTAATATGGCAGCTTCCATGCTGGATTCAAAAAAAAAGGCCTGCCTCAGGGCAGACCTTTGTCATCAAATTATTCCCTTTCTACTTCTTATGACATCCACTGCATTTTGTTGGCGCGCCCTCTGCCTTGTGCTCCTTGTGGCAATCACGGCAGTTTTTGTGCATTGCCTTCATGACACTGTTGAGTTTTTTGTTGGGGAAATCCTTGTTGTGGCACTTGTCACAGGTCTGAATCTTCATACCTTCTTTGTATGGGGAATGGTTCGGGCCATGGTGACACTCACCGCACTTCGTCATAGACTGGTGTTTGTGATGGGGAAAGGTAATGTCACCCTTTTTGGCCTTTAGGGTTATAACCTCTGGACCTTCTCCCGCCACGGCAATGCCAGCCACGGCAATGCCAAAAAGCATGGCAAACAAAATGGAAGCAATCTTTACGCTACGCATCTGAAACTCCTCCTTTCTTTTTTTGTGAATATTGATTCATTTCTATTTTAGGCTTTTTAATTGAGGGGTGTTCATTTGTCAACCTGTTAATTATGATATTCACAAGGAGTGATTTGATCCTCTTTATGCACCTGTAGCTCCAACTACCTATTTGTTGTATCATTAGTCCAATTACAGGGCCGTAATGGAGAAGTTCATGAGTGATTTTCGTTTCGGATGGTGGACTACTGGAAGGGACGAGGCAGCGGTAAATCTTTTTGATGTGGTTTACGAGGCAGTAAAAAATGGAGAAATCAAAGGGGATTTTTGTTACCTTTTCTTGTCGAGACGTGAGGGAGAAGGCGCCTTCAGCGATAAACTCATAAGGTTAGCCCAAAAAAGAGACATTCCCCTTGTGCTTTTTTCAGCAATGGATTTTGAACCAAGTCTTAGAAAGACAGACAGATCACTTTGGCGCACCAGATACCATCAAAAACTTTATTACAAGATAGCCCCATTCAACTGTCCTCTTGTGATCCTTGCTGGATACATGTGGGTCTTGAGTCCTGAAATATGTTCCAAGGTCTCAGCAATAAATCTTCATCCTGCCCTTCCTGGCGGACCTGCTGGCACATGGCAGGAGGTGATTTGGCAACTTTTAGAAGGGGGAGCAGAAAAGACCGGTGCAATGATGCACCTTGTGACTCCTGAGCTTGACAAGGGCCCTGCTGTTACATTCTTTGCCTTTCCCATACGGGGTAAAGGATGGGATGAACTTTGGGAGGAGTTTTTCTCGCTTCGTTCCAAAAAAGGAATGAATTATGTAAAGGAAAGGATAGGCGAGAGCTTGCCTCTTTTTAAAAAGATTAGACAGGAAGGTGAGATCAGGGAACTTCCCCTGATTGTGGAGACATTGAAGGCATTTTCAGATGGCCGACTCGTCCTTGA
>JALSQG010000171.1 GCA_026985565.1 Deltaproteobacteria bacterium | reverse complement strand
CCTCATCAAGTTGTATCCCTGCTGCTGAAACGTATAGAAATCTTTTGCTCTTGCCCCTGAGTATCTTGCCTACACAGTGCCTTGGTCTTGATTTTATGCGAAACGCACTCTTTGATATTCCTATCACAGGACTCCTTGCATCAACAGCATGGAATAGATGTGCCCCGAGCCCTGCCCTTCCATCTGGGAGCCACGTATAGCCGTCTATGAAGATAAGCCCAAGGGGTTCATGGATTTTTTCCAAGACTTTTAATATGCAAGGAAGCTCGCGTTTGTAAAAGCGTCCAGGCTCGTAGGGCCTTACCCCATTAATGAAAACTCCATAATTGTGTGAAATGGAGATGGAATCACCCTTGGTAGAATCTGTCACGATGGCAGCAGAATAGGCCTTGGAGCCTTTGTAGGCAACGTCTATGAAGGCATGGAAGGATTTCATGGCTTTTTTGGAGATGGGGGGATTTGAACCCCCGACTTCCACGTTGCGAACGTGGCGCTCTCCCAACTGAGCTACATCCCCGTGTTGCCCAATATAAACAAAATCTATGACTGAAACAAGGATCGTCTCATCCGTACATTCAATATCAGGCCGATACCAACCAGGGTCGTGATTACCGACGAGCCTCCATAGCTGACAAGGGGCAATGGAATACCAACTACGGGAAGAAGTCCCAAAACCATGCATATATTGATCAGCATCTGCCAAAATATCATAGAAGTAATCCCAAAAACGAGGAATGAGCCAAATCGGTCTCGGGTGTTGTGGGCAATATGAAGACATCTTGCAAGCAAGAGGAAATAGACCGAAACGAGAAGGACTGCCCCTATGAAACCCCACTCTTCAGACCAGATGGAGAATGCAAAATCCGTATGTACCTCTGGCAGAAAGTTTAGCTGTGCCTGAGAACCCTTCATGAATCCCTTACCGAATAATTGGCCTGAGCCTACCGCAATTTTTGATTGAATGACATGCCATCCGGCACCGAATGGATCTGCTTCAGGATTTAGAAATATCTCCACCCTTTTTCTCTGATAGGGCTTCATTAGTTTCCATACCAAGGGAAAGGCACAAAGAAGAGCCCCCACTATGGTGAGCAAAGAGCCCCATTTGAGCCTTGCGTAGAGGACCAGTGATCCATAGATGATTAGAATCAAAAGGGCAGTGCCAAGATCAGGCTGTTTGAAGATCAGTATAAATGGCAGCGTAATTAAAAGGGTTGGTTTTATTAGATCTTTAAGACCAAACTGTTCCTTCTCCTCTTGGGCAAAATAGGAACTGATTACTATGGCGAGGAGTAGCTTGGCCGGTTCTGATGGCTGCAGATTGAAAAAGCCTAAGGGGATCCATCTTTGCGAGCCTTGGACAGATTTTCCAATGACCATAACAAGGATGAGAAGGATGATGGTCGTAACGTAAAGGTGAAGGGAATATTTGGAAAGCTGCCTGTAATCAAACACCATAACCCCAACCATGAGTACAGTGCCAACGAGATACCACTGAAGCTGTTTCCACTGGAAAGGGTAGCCGGCAGCAGTGCTGGCACTCCAAAGATTGATGAATCCAAGTACCATTATAGAAAGGAGGGAGAGAAGGAGAACATAGTCTATTTCTTTGAGGATACGTTGATCTATCATCATTTTTTTAGAGTTTTCGTTGAAGTATGGTTGCTGGCTTGGGTGATCTAAGTTGCAGCCACCGTTCTATGACTGCCCTTGCCACAGGGGCAGCTGCCGATCCTCCATGCCCTCCATGCTCTATTATCACTGCTACTGCTATTTGAGGATTATCCGCAGGTGCCAAGGCCACAAAAAGGGCATGATCCTGGTATTTCCATGCCATTTTTTCACTTTCCCGACGTTTTGCCTGTTTTATCACTTGGGCCGTGCCTGTCTTGCCAGCTATATGAATTCCTGGAATGTAACATGATCTTGCCGTTCCATGTTTGTCTTCTGTCACTCCAATAAGATCCTTTTTTATGACAGTCAGAAGCCTTGAATTTACAGGGACCTTGGCTTGAAGATCTGGAGGCTCACTCAATATGTATTCGGGCCTAAAAAGCTTTCCTCCATTTCCTACTGCTGCCATCATGCGAGCAAGTTGAAGAGGGGTCACAAGGAGAAATCCCTGACCTATGGAGTAATTTAGTGTTTCCCCCTTTTGCCAAGGCTCGTTGAATCTTCTTCGTTTCCATGCCCTTGTGGGTACAAAACCTGACTTCTCGTTTGGAAGGTCAATACCTGTTTTTTTGCCAAGTCCAAAGCCGAAGGCATATTTTGATATTCTGTCCATGCCAAGCTTGAGCCCAACGTTGTAGAAATATACGTCACACGATTGGACAAGTCCTTTGTAGAGGTCTGTCTGCCCATGTCCGCCTTTTTTCCAGCAACGAAATCGTCTGCGGCCAAGTTTTAATGAACCGTTACAGAAGAAATGGGAGTATGGATTTATTACCTTTTCCTGAAGACCACCGGCTGCCATGATTATCTTGAAGGTGGAGCCAGGTGCGTATTGCCCTTGAATGGCCTTGTTTACAAGGGGAGTAAGAAGCGGATCATTAAGCTGCTTCCATTCCATTTGTGTCACGCCCCTTGCAAAGATCCTTGGATCAAACTTTGGGCTACTTGCCATGGCAAGCAGTTTGCCATCTCTTGGGTCAAGTGCCACAAGTGCCCCAGATTTGCCAGAAAGGGCCTCCTCTGCTGCAAGCTGAAGATCCAGGTTTATGCTAAGCTGTAAGTCTTTTCCAGGCAGGGGCTTTCTGGTCTTAAGGACCTTGATCATCCTGCCTTTTGCGTCCACCTCTATCATCCTGTAGCCGCTATTTCCCGCAAGCTCCCTTTCAAATCTGAGCTCTATGCCTGATTTTCCCACCAGATCCCCAGGCACAGCATGAGGGAAATTGCCGCTTTTAAGCTGTTCGAGGCTCACTTCTCCAAGATAGCCAAGCAGATGCGGTGCCACAGTGCCATAGGGATATTGCCTGGCAGGGGCAACATCCACCACTACCCCTGGCAATCTGTAAAGGCGGGCCTCTACCCTTGATACCTCTTCCCATGAAGCATCCCTTTTTACTATTACAGGCAAGTAAGAGGGTTGATCCTTGGCAGCAACGAGTTTCATGCGAATGTTTGTGGCAGGTTCATCAAGCAGCTTGGATAACTCCATTAGTAGTCCTTCAACATCCTTGACATCTTTTAAAACAACTCCGATGTTAAAGCTTGGCTCAACCCCAGCTATAAGTCTGCCAGAACAGTCCAAAATGTTTCCCCTATAAGACTGGAGTCGTACATACTTGATGCTGTTTTTTTCAGAAAGTTCCTTGAACTGTTTGCCCTTGTAAATCTGGAGATACCAAAGCCTTGCACATAGAAAGGCAAAACAGCAAAGAAGAAATATGTTGCAGTAGAAACAGAACTGGTGTCTTTCCTGTTTGCTTCCTGTATCGAAGCGTCTAAGTGTAAGGTGTGTATCTGGAGGTTTGATCTCAGGCTCGTTTTTCATGGGCAAACCTTGTATGCAGCTCGTTAAGTAATGAATAAAATTTGTCACAAAGCCAAAAGACCAAAGGCGCTATTGCAATGTTAAGTCCTGATTGGAAAAGACCCCAGGGCCATAGAAGTTCCGGACTGCCACTTCCTGCGAGCTGCATTACCAGTATTTCAACAGATATGAAGCCTGTGACAAGATATGCCTGCCACTTTGTAAGCTCAAGCACATTTGAACGCACGAAGTATACTGTGAGAAAAGCAATAAGATAGGAGACTGGAAAAAGAAAGAAATGGATGGAAGAGAAGGTGGATGCCAAAAAACCGGCAAAAATGACGGTCAACATCCCTTTTTTTATATCCTCAGTAAGGGCGAGCCAGCATATAAGGGAAGGAATGGGGTCTATATGTAAAAAATAGATGCTGCACAGTATGCACCATGTGCTTTCAAGTAGTAGGGAAAAGTAAAAAAAGACAAAAAATACCAGCGCGCCTTTCATCTTATCTTGTCCTTATCAGGACTTTTTAGCATTACAAGAACCTCTTCTACCTGGTCAATACGCGAAGACGGCTCAACTCCAATAAACTGAAAAAGATCAGATTTGTCACCAGGTCCCACAAGCTTGACCTTACCTATCATAAGGCCCTTTGGAAAGATTCCGTCAAGGCCAGAGGTTATGATGATATCGCCTTTTTGTATGTCAACACCCTTTTTCACATAGTCCAAGACGCATCCTCTGGCACCATCGCCTTTAAGTATCCCTCTTGCCCTGTTTCTTTGGACTATGGCGGCTATCCGACTGTGATAGTCTGTAATCAACATAACCTTGCTAAAAGACATGCTCGTCTCTATCACCCTTCCCAAAAGGCCTCCCTGACCAAGGACAGGCATGTCAACTGATATACCGTCCTTTTTCCCTGCATCTATGGTCACAACTGCCCGCCAGGGCGCAATGTCCGTACCCACTATGTGTGCGACCTTGGTCTGCCACTCCTGCGACTCCTTTATTGCAAGAAGCTGTCTGAGCCTTCGGTTTTCTATCAAGGCCTCCCTATAAGTTGTTATCTCATTTTCGAGCTCTGCAAGCTGTGCCCTTAGGACCTGGTTTTCCTCTTTGACGTTTTGGAGAACTACATAGGCATTCCAGATCTGTCTCAGCCTTGAAAACGGATTAGTGAGCAGGCTTTGCAAGTGGCCATTAGTGTCTTTTATGGCCATCTCTACAGGGAGTATAAGCCTCGATTTTGTAAGGATCCCAAGGGTGATGATTCCGGCAATGGTAAGGAGTATGGAGACTACCAATAGCCTTTTGGTAGCTTTTGACTTTTTGGGAGATTGATGCGGCAATTTTCAGGCTATCAAATCAGTTTATCATTATTTCTCTCAAGATGTTTATGTTGTCCAGAGTCTGGCCAGAGCCAAGAACGACAGATGAAAGGGGGTCGTCCGCTATTATGATGGGCAGACCAGTCTTTTCACGAAGAAGTTTGTCCAAATTTTTAAGCAGGGCGCCTCCGCCAGTAAGCACAATTCCCTTGTCAACTATGTCTGCTGCAAGTTCAGGAGGGGTCTGTTCAAGGGCTATCTTCACTGTTTCAACTATGGTCTCTACCTGCTCGGAAATAGCGGCCTGGATCTCTGAGGCATCAACCTCTATGGTCTTCGGGACCCCTGAGACCAAGTCCCTTCCCTTTATCTCCATTTTCTTGTAAGGAGCCTCAGGCATCACGTCGCCTATTTCCATCTTTATCTTTTCAGCCGTATGCTCACCAATAAGAAGACTGTAACGCCTCTTTATATGGTGCAAGATGGCATCGTCCATGCGGTCTCCTGCCACCCTGACAGATCGACAAAATACGATTCCTGCAAGGGAGATGACGGCAACCTCTGTTGTCCCTCCTCCAATGTCTACAACCATGTTGGCAGTGGGTTCTGTGATGGGAAGGCCAACACCTATGGCAGCTGCCATTGGTTCTTCTATGAGGTAAACCTCACGTGCCCCAGCCGACTCTGCAGATTCCCTTACTGCCCTTTTCTCTACCTGGGTGATGCCTGAAGGCACGCTTATTATGATCCTTGGACGAACCAAGGTGCGTCTGTTGTGTACCTTCCTGATGAAATAGCGAAGCATCGCCTCTGTGACCTCAAAGTCTGCAATGACGCCATCTTTCATTGGCCGAATCGCGACGATGTTGCCAGGTGTCTTGCCAAGCATCATCTTAGCTTCCTTACCTACTGCAAGGACCCTGGCCGCCCTTGCATCTTTTTTTACTGCAACCACAGAGGGCTCCCTAAGTACAATACCCTTTCCCTTTACAAAAACCAGGGTATTTGCCGTACCAAGGTCTATTGCCAAGTCGTTGGAAAGCCACCCAAATAGGGGACCAAATACCATGAAAATGTTCCTTCTTTTTTATTCAAAGTAGAGACAGGATTTTATAGACCTGTCAAAAAAGAGCTGCCAAAACCTAACAAAGAGACTCTCAAAAAGCAAGGAAATATGGTGGGGCCATGAAGTAATGTTTTTGGTCACGTCGGCGTAATGCACTTGACATAAACGACTCAGATTAGTAAAAATTTGAGGCTTCATTTTGAAAATTATGACGCGCTTAAATCTAATCTCAAATATAGTAAGGAGTCGTTGAGTAATGAAACGCACTTTTCAGCCAAGCAACATCAAGAGGAAGCGGACCCATGGATTTAGAAAACGCATGAGCACCAAGGCAGGGAGAAAGGTTATTTCAAGGCGCAGAGCCAGGGGCAGGAAAAGGCTAAGCGTCTGATATACTTGGCAGAGGGTTGAAAAAAAAGAGATTTTCGCTTTCTAAGGCAGAGAGGATTTCAAGGAGCCAGGACTTTAAAAGGGTTTTCATCAAGGGGAAGAGATACAGATTCCCGGAATTTACATTGGTGGTAGCCCCAAATGATCTGTCATTTTCAAGAATTGGTATTGGGGTTGGCAGACGTTTTGGAAAGGCGGTTTTAAGAAACAGGGCCAAAAGGCTTTGCCGTGAGCTTTTCAGGTTAAACAAAGATAGCCTGCCAAAGGGAGTGGATATCATATTTCTTCCCAGGCAACAGCTTTTAAATAGCAGCTGGCAAAGGCTTCAGGAACGAATGGCAGAGGTAGGTGGGATAATTGAAAGAAAGATCGGAAGCCACAAACGCAGTGTCAAAACCATTGGTCTTACCACTCGTGGCCTTGATTAAGGCCTACACCCTTTTCATATCTCCTTTCCTTCCAAGGACCTGCCGTTTTTACCCAAGCTGTTCCTCGTATGCCATTGAGGCATTACTCAGATATGGCATTGCCAAAGGCCTGTTGCTATCCATCAAAAGAGTCCTTAGATGTCACCCGTGGCATCCTGGTGGCATAGATCCTCTGCCCTGACATAACCTGATTTTAGCAGACAAACGGATGGGAAAAATGGAAAATAGAGCTCTTCTGGCTATTGTACTTTCAATTGCGGTGCTTGCGGCTTTTCAATATTTTTTTGGTAACAAGATGCATCAAAATGTTCCCCTTTCAGCAAACACAAGCGCAAACACCACCAATGTAACTGCAACTGTTAATAAGAATACGCAAAAACAAGCCACCCCCAATGAATCAATCAAAAAAGAAGAGGTAAAACCGTTAAAGAAGCTGGTTTCTAAAGCCAGTAACCATGCCCAAAGGGGCAGGGATGTGATTGTAGACACCCCTTTGTTTCACGCCACATTGTCTGAGAATGGGGCCACATTCAAACATTTTATACTTAAAAGATACAAGCAGACCGTCAAAGATGATTCACCCGGAGTGGACCTTGTTAATGTGAACCCGCCACTTCTTCCACTTGGAGTCACGATAAAAAGTGGTGGCGAAATAGATCTTCGTACAAGTTTTTTTAAGGCTGAAAAAACAAGAATTGATTTGGATAGCAGCTCTTCACCAGCCAAGTTGCGCTTTGTTTGCCCATTGGGTGAAAATGCCACCCTCATAAAGCAGTTCACCTTTTATCCAAACAAGTATGTAGTGAATCTCGTAATGCGTCTTGAAGGCGCTGGGGCGGACAGATACACAGTCTTTCTTTATGATCGCCCCTACAAGGCATCAACAAGATACGTCTTTTCAGGTCCTTCATATTTTTCAAAGGCGACAGGGCTTGAGGAGATAACCTTAAAAAAACCAGGAGACACTCACACGTATGCGGGAGAGCTTGAGTGGTTGAGCTACGGTGACAACTATTTCATGACGGCTGTCATACCCTTAGATAAAAAGGGACCCTGGGATGTACGTATGAGCCTTTTGGACGATAAGGGGCTTACTGAAAGCACCATGTCCACCAAGGTGGCAGGAGCTGTTTCAAGAAGTCCCATGGTCCTTGGGAATATGAATGTGTACATCGGTCCAAAGGAGATAGAGCGATTAAAGGCAGTTGGGCATGATCTTTCAAAGGCCATCAATTTTGGCTGGTTCGACCCCATTGCCAAGCCTTTGCTCTATGTCCTTAACTTCATGTATAAATATGTTCACAACTATGGAGTTGCCATCATACTCCTCACTGTGCTTATAAAGGTGCTTTTCTGGCCACTTGCCCACAAAAGTGCCCAGTCTATGAAGACCATGCAGAAGCTTCAGCCAAAGCTTCAAAAGCTTAAGGAAAAATATGGAGATGACAAGGAAAGACTGAATCGAGAGCTAATGCAGCTATATAAGACCTATAAGGTCAATCCCATGAGCGGTTGCCTGCCAATGCTGTTACAGATACCAGTATTTTTCGCACTGTATAAGGTCCTTCTCCAGGCAATCGAGCTTAGGCATGCCCCATTCATGTTGTGGATAAATGATCTATCGGCACCAGACAGGCTCATGATTCCAGGCGTCGAGATTCCCATGGTTGGCGGACTTCCTGTTCTCACAATTTTGATGGGGGCATCCATGTACCTACAACAGAAAATGTCGCCATCGTCACTGGATCCTACCCAGGCCAAAATGATGCAGTTGCTGCCACTTGTCTTTACAGTTATGTTCATAAACTTTCCGTCAGGGCTGGTGCTTTACTGGTTGGTCAACAACATTCTTTCCATAGTGCAGCAATATTATGTAAATAAATTTACAGATTAGAGAAGAAGTGGAAGGTCGCGGAGATATATGAATCAGACAACAGTTGAAACAAGACAGTTTGAGGACAAGACAGTTGAAAAGGCAATAGAGGCAGCATGTGAATACTTCGGCTGCGCAAAAAAAGATCTGGAGATCGAGATAGTAACAAGGGGCTCAACAGGTCTTTTTGGTCTTGGAGGGAAGAAGGCAAAGATAAAGGCCAAACCAATCACGCCAACTGTCAAAGAGGGGCCCAAGGAAGAAGAGGCCGAACCTGCAAAAGAGACAGTTTCTGGCCCAAAGGAACAAAAAGGGGAACAAGAAGCTGCTGTCAGAAACGGCGTCGAGGCTGACACTGCCAGACAGACCGAGGCCCAGGGCATTGACAGGGAACAGCTTGAAAGACATGTGTCTATTGCCTGCCAGATCACCAATGAAATCCTTGAAAGGAGCGGGCTTTCCGGTAAGGCAAACGTGGTGGCCCAGACAGCCAAGCCTTATATCAACATAACAGGAGATGATCTTTCCCTTATAATTGGCAAGGAAGGTCAGACCCTTGATGCCTTGGAGTACATTGTGAATCTATGTCTCAGGCGAAAAGACACCGGTGTTAACTACAGGGTTATGCTTGAGGCCGCAGGTTACAGGGAAAGACGCAGAAAGAACCTTGTCTCCATGGCAGAAAGGCTTGCAATAAAGGTGAAAAGAAGTGGCAAACCGATAGCCCTTGAACCAATGCCGGCAAGGGAGCGAAGGATAGTCCATGTGGCTCTAAAGGAGTTCAAGGGGGTAAGAACCCATAGCTCTGGGCAGGGAAGCAGTAGAAAGGTGGTGATTACACCCCTTAGGAAAAAAAGACGCCAGAGGAAACAGAGGAATAATCAATAAATTTTTCCTTGATTGTGGGAATTTTTTCACTTATTCGTGGCTTCTCGTAGGAAAAGTCATCTGTTTGCCTTTTTGTTTTAATGCACCTATTTGACAAGGAACAAGATACCATAGCTGCCATAGCAACCCCTGTAGGTCGTGGTGGAATCGGTATAGTAAGGCTTTCAGGCAATAAGAGTCTTGCTATTCTAAGGTCCATATTCAGACCGTCTAATCCCCACTGTTCTTACAAATCACATACGCTATTTCACGGTTTCATATTCGATCCTGAGACCGGGACGGAAATAGACGAGGCCCTTTGTGTATATATGAAGGCTCCAAAGACTTATACCAGGGAAGATGTGGTGGAATTGCAGTGTCACAGCGGACCTGCCGTTCTCAGACAGATCCTTGATCTATGTCTAAGGTGCGGGGCAAGGCTTGCAGAGCCGGGAGAGTTTACAAAACGCGCATTCCTTAGCGGGCGCATCCATCTTAGCCAGGCAGAGGCACTTAAAGACGTGGTTGATGCCCAGGCATCCGGTATGAGCCTTATGAGTGTAAAGGGCCTTAAGGGAGACCTGGAAGATCGCTTTTCAGCAGTCAGGGATGGTCTTTTGCACTGCATTTCAGCCCTCGAGGTTGCAATTGATTATCCAGAAGATGAAGGTGAGATCCTTGATCAGGAAGATGTTAAAAAGGTGCTTGAGGAACAGGTCATAGGGCCAGTGTCAAGGTTGATCTCATCCTTTGAAAACACCCAGGTCTTTCGTACTGGTGCAAGGGTAATTTTGGTCGGAAGGCCAAATGCCGGGAAATCGTCACTTCTAAATGCCCTTTGTGGTGAGGAAAGGGCTATAGTCACGGAAGTTCCTGGAACCACGAGGGATGTTATAGAAAAGAATATAGAACTTCAGGGAATCCCAATCGTACTTACAGATACAGCCGGGATAAGGCATAGCCCAGATCCGATTGAGGCCATGGGAATGGAAAGAATAAGAAAGCTTGCCCATGAAGCCGACATGTTCTTGTGGCTGCTTGACCCGACCCAGGGGACTGGAAGGGAAGAAAGGGAAGTCGCAAATCTCCTTTTGGCATTTGGTGGCAAGAAGGTGATCCTTGTAATCAACAAGATGGACACGCTGGACGAAAAAATCAGGAAGAATATTTCAGAAAGACTCTTCAAAGGGCTTTCAGGCATGATGAAGGTTTCTGATTTGAAAACCCTTGATCCATGCCTGATATCTGCAAAAACGGGGCAGGGGCTTCAGCAGCTTTGTGAAAGGATTGTAAAGGGCCTTCTTGGTGACAGAAAAGCAAAGGATGTGGATGTTGCTCCAAATCTTAGGCAAAAAGAGGTGTTAAAAAAGGTCTTGGACCATGCCAGGAGTGCCAAAAGGGCTTTGGGTAAGGGCCTGTCACCTGAGATCGTGGCCATAGATCTTAGACAGGCCCTTGATGAGCTTGGTAAGGTCACTGGGGAGACAGTGACCGAAGATATACTGGATAGGATATTTTCCCAGTTCTGTTTGGGTAAATGAAACAGATTGCTACTTTGTCTCTGAAGTAGGCCTTCCAGCTATCTGACTCCTTGCAACCCTTATTACCACCTTTGGTGCAATCTCAAGAGAGACGATGTTTTCTGACAATGCCGATATCCTACCTATTATTCCACCAGAGGTTATGACTTCATCCCCTTTCTTAAGAGATTTCAAGAACTCCTGATGCTGTTTCTGCTTTTTTTGCTGGGGCCTTATAAGGAGGAAATAGAAGATCAGAAAAATGATTATGAGGGGCAAAAATGCCATGATTGGATTTCCTTGTCCTCCCTGTGCACCACCTGGTGCAGGTCCCATAGCATAGACGATTTGTGAAAACATCCGTATTTCTCCTTTTCATTGGGTGTGTGATATTTTAATGAAATTTCTGTTGAAATTTCCTAATGATGCCTTTTTTCGTAGAATTCTTTTTTGAATTCTGAAAAATTGCCTTCCTCGATTGCCTGTCTCATCCTTCTGAACAGCTCCAGGTAGTAATGGAGGTTGTGTATAGTGTTCAGCCTGTAGGACAGGATCTCCCTGGCCATAAAGAGATGCCTAAGATACGCCCTTGAATAGTTCCTGCATGTGTAGCAGTTACATTCAGGATCGACTGGCCTTTCATCAGAGGCAAAACGAGAATTCTTTATAACAACATGGCCAAAGGAAGTAAAGAGCATACCGTTTCTGGCATTCCGTGTAGGCATGACACAGTCAAACATGTCCACTCCAAGGCTTACACATTCCACAAGATCCTCGGGTGTCCCAACCCCCATGACATAACAGGGGTATCTTTCCGGAATGAGAGGGCGGCACAGCCCTATCATCTCAAAGAGAAGCTCCTTTGGTTCCCCAACACTTAGCCCTCCAAGTGCATAGCCGTCAAAGTCAAGGGCAAGGAGCTCTTCCACATGGCGGATTCGCAAATCCTGGAACATGCCTCCCTGCACGATACCAAAAAGTTGAAGTTCTTTTCTCCGCCTTGCATCAATGCATCTTTTGGCCCATCTTGTGGTGAGATCAGTAGCCTCTTCAGCCTCTTTTTTTGAACAGGGATAGGGAATGCAAGTATCAAGTGCCATCATTATATCAGCCCCAAGATCTTCCTGGATCTCTATGGAAAGCTCCGGGGTGAGAGTGTGTAGCGAGCCATCAATGTGAGAGCGGAATATGGCTCCCTCTTCCTCTATCTTTCTAAATGATGCAAGGCTGTAAACCTGAAATCCGCCGCTATCTGTAAGAATGGGCCTGTGCCAGTTCATGAATCGGTGGAGTCCTCCCAACTCCTTTATAAGCTTGTGCCCTGGTCTTAGATAAAGATGATATGTATTTCCGAGTATGATTTGGGCATTTAGGTCAACCAGTTCGTATGGGGCAAGGGATTTAACACTTGCCTGTGTGCCAACAGGCATGAACACAGGGGTTTTGATCACGCCGTGAAAGGTCTTGATCCGTCCTGTGCGGGCCATTGTTTTTTTACATTTCTTGCCCTGGGAAAAAAAATCTGTCATGACATGGCTGACCTTATGGAATCAAGAAGCCTTTGATGGATACCCTCAAAAGGCCCGTTTGAAAGTATTACGTATACGTCACCCGGGGTCAGATCCTTCAGGATCTTTTCTATGATTTCACTGGCATTTGCACAAAAGTGGGCCTCTTTACCCATGGCTTTAAGATCATGTACCAGCATCCTTGAAGAGAACCTGTCACCTTCCGGTGCCTTTTCAGGCTGGGGTACATCCCTTACAAATATCTTGTCTGCTGCCGTAAAAGACAAGGGATAGTCTTTCTGAAACACGGACCTCCTACTGGTGTTTGTGCGGGGTTCAAAAACGGCAACAAGCCGCCTGTCCCCATATTTCTTCTTTAGTGCCCTTAAGGTCTCTTTTACAGCATGGGGATGGTGGGCAAAATCGTCTATTACAACGATATTGTTTACTATACCTCTTACTTCTTGACGCCGCTTAACCCCCTTGCATGCACCTATCCCTTTGGCCACTTTTTCCATGTCCATGCCAAAGCGGTCCAAGAGGGCGATAACTGAAAGACAGTTCAGGGCATTGTGTTGCCCGGGAAGCCTGGTTCGTACCCTGATCTTTTGCCCTTTTGGGCCAAGTGCAATAAATGAGGTGGATTCACTGTGGATCTCAAGATCCATCAAGCGCCAATGGGCATCTTGCCTAATTCCGTAGGTGACCACATGGCATGTTGCAAAGGAGGCTGCCTCCATTACGCTATCCCAGTCCTTGCAGGCAACAAGCACCCCATCATCAGGAACAAGGCGTGCAAATTCCTTAAAAGACTCTTTTATTTCATCAAGGCTGTTGAATATGTCTGCATGGTCAAACTCCATGCTCGTAATTATTGCCCCAAAAGGGCGATAAAATAGAAACTTTGAGACCTTTTGGAAAAAGCTTGAGTCATATTCGTCTCCTTCCACCACAAACCACTTTCCAGAACCAAGGCCAAATCCGCTCTTCCTGTCCATGGGGACCCCGCCTATCATGAAGCCTGGGTCTTGGCCGCAGGCCTCAAGGGCAGAAAGGACAAGGGTGGAGGTTGTAGTCTTGCCGTGGGTTCCTGTTACAACAATTGGTTTTCGTTCAGAAAGAAAAAATTCTCCCATGGCCTGGGGGAAAGACATGTAAGGGATTTGTCTCTCCAATACAAAACGGGCACAAGGATTGTCTTTTGTGATGACGTTCCCAATTATTATTAGATCCGGATTTTCACGTTCCAGGTCTTTGGGTTCGTAACCTTCATGTACCTTTATACCAAGCTTTTTTAAAACCCCATCCATAGGCGGATAGCAGCCAGAGTCTGCTCCTGTAACCCGAAAGCCCTTTTCCTTTAAAAGGCCTGCAAGGGCTGCCATGCCAGTTCCACAAATGCCAAGAAGATATATCTTGGCCCCCTTTTCCAGTAAGTATTTATCTTGTTTCATTGCTGTCTTTCTCCAGACTTCACACTATAGCCTTGCTATTTGTGAGGAACAATTGTTTTTGTAACGGTTTATTACAGGTTGTTACATGTTATTGGCAGGCAATGGAAAATCTATAAGGGAATACATTTGCAAAAGGTCATTAGCGTACATAAAAGCAGAGGGATCTTGTAATTTCGGTTTCAAATTGATAGTTTACTCGTTCTATGAAAAGAGACAAATGGGCGGCAATAGACAGGGCAAGGCGCATTCTTGGCCTTACGGAACGAGCCACACGGAATGAGATCAGGGACGCATACGTTAAGGCATGCAGGCTGAATCACCCTGACAGGCTCAAAGAGAATGAGGATTCTGAGGAAAAAATGGCACTTATAAACAGTGCCTACAAGCTGCTTATGGAATATGCAGATAACTATCGGCTCAATTTTCTGCCAAACGAGGATGGCATGGATGATGAGGACTGGTGGTTTTACCATTTTGGTCAAGATCCAGTCTGGGTAGGTGAAAAAGAGGAATAGGAAATGGCACTTGTTGTTCAAAAGTATGGTGGAACCTCCGTTGCAAACTGCAACAGAATAAAAAGGGTTGCAGAAAGGGTGATAAAAAGAAAGAAAGAGGGTGATGACGTGGTGGTGGTCCTTTCTGCCATGGCAGGTCAAACAAATTATCTAATATCCCTGGCCCTTGAGATGCAGAGTCAGCCAGATAAGCGAGAGCTTGACGTTCTTCTTTCTACAGGGGAGCAGGTCACTATCTCCCTATTTTCCATGGCGGTAAAGGCCCTTGGTTTCGATGCAGAGTCCTTTCTTGGTTTCCAGATACCTATAGAAACGGACACATCCCATACCAAGGCGAGAATAAGAAACATTCCCACAGATAAACTTAAAAAGGCCATATCCCAGGGAAAGATTCCGGTAGTAGCAGGTTTTCAGGGCGTTGATGAACTGGGCGATATAACCACCCTTGGAAGGGGAGGCTCAGACACAACGGCAGTTGCAGTTGCCGTTGCCCTTGGGGCTGACGTTTGCGAGATATATACAGATGTGGATGGTGTGTTTACTACGGACCCGAATATATGCCCGTCTGCAAGAAAAATAGAAAGGATATCCTACGAAGAGATGCTCGAGATGGCAAGCCTTGGGGCCAAGGTCTTGGAGATACGCTCTGTTGAGTTTGCCATGCGCTACGGCATGCCCCTTCATGTAAGATCCAGTTTCAACGACAACCCCGGTACAATGGTGGTCAAGGAGGATGAATCCATGGAAGATATATTGGTTTCTGCAGTTACTTACAGCAGAGATGAAGCCAGAATCACAGTGAAGAAGGTTCCAGACAAGCCAGGCATTGCGGCAAGCATCTTCAACCCAATCTCAGATGCGAATATAGTCGTTGACATGATTATTCAGAATACCAGGGAAGGTAACCTTACGGACATGACCTTTACTGTTCCAAAAGGAGACTACGAACAGGCCATGGAGATAGTAAAGCGCACTGCCGACAAGATCGGGGCCGAAAGTGTTGCAGGGGACAAGGGAATATCCAAGGTATCCATCGTTGGCGTTGGAATGAGGAACCATGCCGGGGTGGCAAGCAAGATGTTTGACATTTTGGCAAAACATGGGGTCAACATATTGATGATTAGCACATCGGAAATAAAGGTCTCTTGTATAATAGAAGACAAATTTACAGAGCTTGCAGTACGGGCGCTTCATGAAGGTTTTGGCCTCGATAAGGAGAACGGTTGATTCGTTCGAGGGGTGTTTCTATGACGAAGAAGGTAGAGATTTATGATACGACCTTAAGGGATGGGACCCAGGCGGAAAACTTCAACCTTTCCGTTGAGGACAAGGTTCGCATAGCACAAAAGCTTGATGAGCTTGGTATAGATTATATAGAGGGTGGTTGGCCAGGATCAAATCCAAAGGACCAGCAGTTTTTCTCTGAGATCCGCCAATATAACCTTAAACACAGTCGTATTGCAGCCTTCGGCTCCACCCATATGGCAAAAAATAAGGCAGAGGAAGACCCAAATCTTAAGGCACTTGTGGCCTCAGGTGCTCCGGTTGTGACCATATTTGGAAAGAGTTGGGACATCCATGTAAGGGATGCCTTGAGAATAAGCCTTGAGAGAAATCTTGAGATAATCCAAAGCTCTCTTTCGTTTTTGAGGCAACGTGTCGAAACGCTTTTTTATGATGCGGAACACTTCTTTGATGGATTTAAGGCAGACAGGGATTATGCCATCTCCACCTTAAAAAAGGCGAGGGATGCTGGCGCCGAGTGTCTTGTCCTTTGTGACACAAACGGCGGTACCATGCCGAATGAGATAACCGAGATCGTTAAGGCCGTAAGGGATGAGCTCGGGGAGGATACGCCTGTTGGCATACACTGTCATAACGATTCTGAAATGGCAGTTGCAAATTCTGTACTTGCAGTGATGGCAGGGGTCAGCCAGGTGCAGGGTACCATGAACGGGTTTGGGGAAAGGTGTGGAAACGCAAACCTTTGCTCCATTATTCCTGCCCTTGCACTAAAGCTTGGATATGAGTGTGAAGCGGGAAGACACCTTGAAAAGCTCACAAGTATTGCAAGGTTTGTTTACGAAATAGCAAATCTTGCCCCAAACAAGTATCAGCCCTATGTGGGGGCAAGTGCCTTTGCCCACAAGGGAGGTATACACGTAAGCGCTGTTCAGAGAAATCCTGAGACCTATGAGCACATCAGGCCGGAGCTTGTTGGAAATGTGCAAAGGATTCTCGTTTCGGATCTTGCTGGCAAGAGCAACGTACTGGCCAAGGCAAAGCAGTTTGGCCTTGACATATCAAGTGACGATCCCCTTGTGCTTGAGATAGTCTCTCGGCTAAAGGAACTTGAGGCCCAGGGTTTTCAGTTCGAAGGTGCAGAGGCATCCTTTGAGCTTCTTATGAGGCGGGCGAGCGGAACTGCAAGAAAATATTTTGACCTGGTTGCCTTCAGGGTCATTGACCAGAAGTGCAAGGAGGATGAGCCGCCACAGGCAGAGGCAACAGTGATGGTAAGGGTAGGGGGCAAGGTCGAGCATACGGCAGCAGTTGGAAACGGCCCTGTAAATGCCCTTGATAACGCCATCAGAAAGGCCCTTGAGACATTTTATCCCCAGCTTAAGGAGATGACCCTTGCTGATTACAAGGTGCGGGTTTTGCCAGACAGCCCAGGGACAGGCGCCAAGGTAAGGGTTCTTATAGAGTCCAAGGATTCCAAGGACAAATGGGGTACAGTTGGTGTCTCACATGATATAATAGAGGCAAGCTGGCAGGCCTTGGTTGATGGCATATGCTACAAACTGCTAAAGGATGAAAAGGGTTCGAGCTGATAGCCATTTCATAGATCCAAGGTACTTTATGGCAATATGCCTGTTTCTGCTCCTTTCAGTGGCAGCCTTTGACCTGCTATCATATTCAGAAGGCATTTTTTTCAAAGATGGATCAGAAAGTAGTATCAATGTGAAGCCCCTTGAACCTGTGGCTGATGTTAGGCTCTTTCTTTTTGGGAAAAGAGCGGACATAAATAGGGCCACCATGGAGGAGCTGGTCCTTGTTCCTGGAATCGGTGAGCGCCTTGCCCAGTCTATTTTGGACTTCAGAGAAGGTGTCGGTTTTCTTTTTGATGTAAACGAGCTTTTGAAACCCTTTGGTCCACTAAATAGCCGGGCAATTGCCGTTTTAAAGGAATATTTTGATACCCCTTTTTTGGAAAAATAGGATCCAAGTTTTACAAGGAGAAGACAGATGGTTCAGAATCAAGGTGCAAGTGTAATAGCAATGGCAGGTAAGGGAGGTACTGGCAAGACCACCCTTACTGCCCTTTTGATAAAGTATCTGGTTGAGACCGGCAAGACCCCGGTCCTTGCAGTTGACGCAGATGCAAATGCAAACCTAAACGAACTTCTTGGTCTTGATGTTGACGTGACCCTTGGGGAGATACGGGACAGGATGAAGACAGAGACACCCCAGGGCATGACAAAAAACGAGTTTATGGAGATACACATAAACCAGGCGGTCATAGAGGCAAAGGGGTTTGATTTGCTTGTCATGGGTCAGCCAGAAGGCCCTGGCTGCTACTGCATGGCAAACTCCATTCTTGCCCAGGTCATGGAAAAACTCTCCAGAAACTACCGCTATCTCGTGGTTGATAACGAAGCGGGGATGGAACATCTGTCTCGGCTAAATCTTAGAAAAATTCATACCCTTTTTGTGGTATCAGACCCGTCTGCCAGGGGTGTCCTTACCGCTGCAAGAATTGCGGACCTTACCAAGGCCCTGCAGGTGGATGTAGGGCAAAAGGTGTTGATCGTGAACAGGGTTCCTGAACCTGTGCCAGATGCCCTTGATGAGCATGTAAAAAAGGCAGTTGACCAGACGGATCTGGTTTTTGGAGGCTACGTTTCGGCAAGTCCAGAGGTCTTTGAAAAGGAAATGGCGCAGGAATCACTGTTGGATCTTCCGGATGAAAGCAAGGTGATTACCCAGTCCTTTGGAATATTCGACAGGTTTTTAAAAGAGGGATAACAGGTTACGCTATTACCTCATATCTCTTCTGTGACGCCTGAATAGACAAGGATAGCCTTTCCTTCAAGATAGATATCGGGCATGTTCTTTGAGTCTGATTTTTCAAGATGAACCCTGAGTCTTTCTCCTCCTGATGTGACAATATCTACAGGCGTATTGACAAGCCCCTTTAGCCACGACATCAGGGCACTGGCAGCTGCCCCTGTTCCACAGGCGTAGGTTTCTCCCTCAACTCCACGTTCATATGTTCTAACCTTTAACTCCGACTCTGTTTTGGCCTCTATGAAATTAACATTGGCGCCTTTTGGGGCAAACTCTTCATGATATCGTATCCTTCTTCCAAGCTCGGCAACTGGTTCCTTCTCAACATCCTTTGTATAGACCACCACATGAGGCACCCCTGTGTCTGCATAGTCCACCTTTAGTCTTTGGCCATCAACATCTATGGTTATGTCCTGCCTTATGTCCCTTGGAGGAGTTAGCTGCAGCTTTACCCTGTCTTCATTCACCTCTGCCTTTATGATGCCTGCAAGGGTTTCAAAACAAAGCCTTTTCTGACACATTCCAATGATGTAGGCAAACCTTGCTGCACATCGGCCTCCGTTGCCACACATTTCCGCAATGCTTCCATCTGCATTTAGAAACATCCATCTGAAATCTGCCTTGTTGGAATCCTCTATGAGAATGAGTCCGTCAGCACCTATACCAAAACACCTTTTACAAAGCCTTCTTGCAAGCTCAGGCGCCTCTTCATGGGCAACCAGGCCTTTTCTGTTGTCTATGAGTATGAAGTCGTTGCCGCTTCCCTGCATTTTTTTGAAAGAGATTGCCTTCATATCAACATCCTTCTTCTGGGATGGATTCACCTTTTACAAGATCCTGCCAGGTTTCCCTTTCTCTTACCACCTGAAATCTGTCGCCATAGACCATAATCTCTGGCACCCTTGGTCTTGAGTTGTAGTTAGAGGACATGGTGAATCCATAGGCACCACTACTCATGACCGCAATGAGGCTTCCTTGCTCAAGCTGTGGCAATGGGCGGGATCGCGCAAGAAAATCGCCTGTTTCACAGATTGGCCCTACAACGTCTGCTTCCGCAAGTTTGTCTTTGTCTGTTTGCCTTACTGTTCGAATCTCATGGTAGGCGTCGTAAAGGCTTGGCCTTCCAAGGTCATTCATGCCAGCATCTACGATATAAAAACGCTTTTGCCCATTTTCCTTGGTGTAAAGTACCTTGGTCACAAGCACTCCGGCGTTGCCACAGATGGAACGTCCTGGCTCAACGATGATGGTCTGATCCAGTTCTGCCGCCTCATTCACAATGGCACTTATGTATTCTTCAGGCTGGGGAGGTGTTTCTTTAGAGTAAGAGATGCCAAGTCCGCCGCCAAGGTCTATGTAGGAAAGACAGATGCCCATGTCTGTTAGCCTTGAGACGAGCTTTTTAAGCCTTCTTAATGCATCTAAAAAAGGGGCCATTTCTACTATCTGTGAACCAATGTGACAGTCTATTCCGGTTATCTCAAGCCAGGGGTCTTTCATGGCCTTTTCATAGGCGGAAATGGCCCTTTCCATGGAAAGACCAAACTTGTTCTTTTTAAGGCCGGTGGAGATGTAGGGGTGGGTCTTGGCATCCACATCCGGGTTTACCCTGAAGGAAATAGGCGCCTTTTTGCCCATCTTTTTGGCAACCTCAGACAAAAGGATCATCTCCTGCTCAGATTCCACATTGAACATGGCAATGCCCTCACTTAGGGCATATTCCATTTCCTGCCTGGTCTTTCCAACTCCAGAATAAACAACCCGTTTTGCAGGAATATTTGCCTTAAGGACCCTGTAAAGCTCTCCACCTGAGACAATATCTGCCCCTGCACCAAGGGAACCAAGGCAATTTAATACTGCAAGGTTGCTGTTTGATTTTACCGCAAAGCACACAAGATGCTTTTTGGTGCCAAAGCCCCTTTTGTAAGCGGCAAATCGTTCTTTTAGATGCGAGGAAGAGTAACAGTAAAAGGGTGTGCCAACCTCATTGGCAATGTTTTCGAGGCTGACCTGTTCGCAAAAGAGTATTCCATCCTTGTATGAAAAACAGTCCATATGAAAGGTCCTTTCTACTTGACAACTATGTAACTTGGTCTTGAAGGTTTGCTCTGGTTGGGTGGGTAGGAATCATCAATTGCAGTTACCCAGTATGCATAACGGCCCGGCCTTAAAAAGGTCCGGTCTATAAAGGGAGGGCCTGAAATGGCCTGAAAGTTGAGCTTTACCACAAGGCCGGATTCGTCCTTTCTGAAAATGTAGTATCCAACAATTCCAGGGCGTTCAACCTCCTTCCATGTCACCTTTATCCCTTCCTTGGTCTTAGAAAGTCTAACCCCTGTTGGAGCAGGTATATTCTGAAGGCCCCTTGCCTTTACCGTAATTGTAGCTGATTTGGGGCCTTCAATCTCCGTATCAAAGTATTTGAAAATTGCCGAGACCCTGTAGGAGACCTGGCGGTACGTTCTTCTTATCTTGTCAAAAAATCTGGTCTTTTCAGTGGTCCCAGATAGAACATTCCAATCGGTCTCGTCTCCAAACTTTCTGTATATCTTATATTCCAGGCGACCTGCCAAACTTTCGCCATTCTGAAAGGCCGTTGGAGCGCGCCACGTTAGCTCCACACCTTCTTCGAACACCTTGGCAGAGAGGTTTGTGGGGGCTTTTGGAGGGCTGTGCCATGCAAATGAGACCTTGTTTGAATAGTCAGACACATTGAAAAGCCCTTTTACGGTCTTGACCTGATATGTGTAATAAAGGCCCTGTCTTAGGGTGGTATCTTCATAAACGATTCTTTTGCCAGGCTCGGGCTTCTTATCATACTTGATTACTATAGGTTTCCCATATCTTGGCGGGCAGGTAAGACATGCGGCATCAAGAGGGATCTCGGCCTTATAAAGATGGAACTCCTTAATGTGGGAAAGGGGACTTCCGTCATGGTTTCTTCTTGGGACACTCCAGCTAAGGATGGCCCCATCTTTTACTATCTTGTATGAAAGATCCTTAATGCGTTCAGGACGCAGGGTCCCTGGAGGGACAGGGGCCCTTTTTCTACCGCAATCGCAAAGAAAGAGGCTGACAATCAAAAGCCCAAGCAGGATCAGTAGGTGTTTCTTTATTTTTAAACGTCTTTCCTTTGTTCCTTTAGCCATAACTTTGCCTTTTCGATCGCATCCCTTACGGCCTCATGACCAGTCCCACCAGGGCAGTTCCTTGACCTTACAGAGCCTTCTACGTCAAGAACCCCTTTTACATCTTCATCAATAAGGGGATGCAGGGACTTTAGTTCCTCCATGGAAAGATCACCAAGTTCTTTAGACATCTCTATGCAGCGGGCAACAGCCTTTCCAACCACCTCGTGGGCCTGTCTGAAGGGCAGCCCTTTTCTCACAAGATAGTCAGCAAGGTCAGTTGCAGTAAGATAACCAGAAAGGGTATCCTGCTGCATGCGTTTTTCCTTTGGGCGCATATTTTCTACAAGGCCTGACATGACCGCCAAGGACAACTTTACCGTATCTGTTGCATCAAAGAGCTGTTCCTTGTCTTCTTGAAGATCCCTGTTGTAGGTCAGCGGAAGGCCCTTGAGCGTTGTTAAAAGGCTGATCAGGCTTCCGTATACCCTTCCTGTCTTTCCCCTTACAAGCTCAGGCACGTCTGGATTCTTTTTTTGGGGCATGATGCTTGAGCCTGTGCAGTATGCATCTGGAAGCTCTACAAATGAGAATTCAGAACTCATCCACAGAATTAACTCTTCTGACAGCCTGCTAAGGTGCATCATTATGACAGAAAGGCAAAAGAGAAATTCAAGGGCGAAGTCCCTGTCTGCCACTGCGTCCATGCTGTTGGCACTTAGCTTTTCAAATCCAAGTTCCTTTGCAGTCATGAGCCGATCTATGGGGTAACTGGTGCCAGCAAGGGCAGCGCTTCCAAGAGGGGAAACGTTTGTCCTTTTTAAACTGTCTGCAAGGCGCATTCTGTCTCGCTTGAACATCTCGAAATAGGCCAACATATGGTGGGAGTAGAGGACAGGCTGGGCCTTTTGAAGATGGGTAAAGCCTGGCATGATTACGCCCATGTATTTTTCTGCCTGGTGGACAAGGGCCTGTTGCAGCCTTTGAAGAAGTTCGTCCAAGGCGGCTGTCTCATCCCTGACATAAAGCCTGAAATCCGTGGCCACCTGGTCGTTTCTGGATCTTGCCGTATGAAGCCTTCCGCCAACAGGCCCCACCAGCTCCGTAAGGGCCTGCTCTATGTTCATGTGGACGTCTTCAAGCTCCTTTTTCCAGGCAAACCTTCCCTGTTCTATGTCATCAAGGATCTTCTCAAGCCCCTTGATGATGGTTTCTGAGTCCTCTTTGGGTATGATTCCCCTTTCTCCAAGCATCCTTGCATGAGCTATGCTGGCTCTAATGTCTTGTCTGTAAAGCCTGCGGTCATAGCTTACAGACTCGGTAAATTCCTCTACCAGGGCGTCTGTTTCCTGTTGGAAGCGACCTCCCCAAAGTTTTTTGCCTTTTTTTGTGTCTTTGTGGTTTTTCATTGCCCTTTTTCTAAGGTTAACTAAAAAAGGCAGAAACACTTATCTGCTTCTGCCTTTTTATAGGTTAATGCAGGTTATGTAAACCCAAAAACAAAAGGACCTGCACTATTGGAATGTCACTACTATGTTCCCATCTCCCATGACGACAGGTATTTTTCCTGTTCTTTGGTCAGAGAGTCGATGGAGATGTTCATGCTTTTGAGCTTGAGCCTTGCTATCTCTTTGTCTATCTCCTTGGGAACGCCATAGACCTTTTTCTCAAGTTTTTTGCCCATCTGAACCATGTATTCTGCACAAAGGGCCTGATTGGCAAAGCTCATGTCCATAACGCTTGAAGGATGGCCCTCTGCTGCTGCAAGGTTGATTAGCCTTCCTTCTCCAAGCACATAGATGCGTCTTTCATTTTCAAGCAGGTATTCCTCAACGTAAGGCCGAATGGTTCGTTTTGACTTGGTTACCTTTTCAAGGCCTTCAAGGTCAAGCTCCACGTTGAAATGCCCTGAATTGGCCACAATGGCCCCGTCTTTCATCTTGAGGAAATGTTCCTGCCTTATAACGTGTATGTCTCCTGTAACGGTACAGAAGAAATCTCCGATCTCTGCTGCATCGGCAACTGGCATTACCTCAAATCCGTCCATCACAGCCTCCAGGGCGTGTATGGGATCAACCTCTGTCACAATGACCCTGGCGCCGTGGCCCTTTGCCCGCATGGCTACCCCCTTGCCACACCAGCCGTAGCCGCACACCACAAATATGGAGCCGGCAATCAGGCGGTTTGTGGCCCTGATTATGCCATCAAGGGTTGATTGACCGGTGCCGTATCGGTTGTCGAAAAGATGTTTGGTGTCTGCATCGTTGACAGCAATTATGGGGTAATGGAGCACGCCGTCTGCTGCCATTGCCTTTAGCCTGATGACGCCTGTGGTGGTCTCTTCGGTTCCGCCAATGATTTTGTCCAGAAGGTCCTTTCTTTCCGTATGAAGGGTAGAGACCAGATCAGCTCCGTCATCCATGGTTATCTGGGGATCTGCAGATATTACAGAGCGAAGATGATCGTAATAGGTGTCATGGTCTTCCCCCTTTATGGCAAAGACAGGGATCTTGTCATGCACAACAAGGGATGCGGCCACATCGTCCTGGGTACTAAGGGGATTTGAGGCGCAAAGATAAACATCAGCCCCTCCTGCCTTAAGGGTCTGCATAAGGGCGGCCGTTTCAGTGGTAACATGGAGACATGCCCCAATCCTTACACCTTTAATGGGCTGCTCCTTTTTAAACCGCTCTTTTATCAAGTTTAAAACGGGCATGCTCATTGCAGCCCACTCGATCCTTAGTTTGCCGGAATCGGCAAGGGATTCATCCTTAATGTGAAAGTTCATCTTGCCTCCTTTAGAGTCCTGCCTGTTCCTTAAGCTTATCCACCATGTCCAGTTTTTCCCAGGTAAATTCAGGCTCCATGCGTCCAAAATGTCCATAGGCTGCAGTCTTCTTGAAGATTGGTCTTCTAAGATCAAGATAGTTTATGATGTCTTTGGGCTTGAAGCTGAAGTTGTCCTTAATGAGCTCAACTATCCTGTCCTGGGATATCTTCTCGGTTCCGTAGGTGCGAACGTTAATGGCAAGGGGTTCGGTCACACCTATGGCATAGGCCACCTGTACCTCGCATTCGTCTGCAAGGCCTGCTGCCACAACGTTTTTGGCAACGTATCTTGCCATGTAGGATGGGGAGCGATCCACCTTCGTTGGATCCTTTCCGGAAAAGGCGCCTCCTCCATGGTGTCCACGGCCTCCGTAAGTATCCACAATGATCTTTCTTCCCGTCACCCCACAGTCAGCAAGGGGACCTCCAACCACAAACCTGCCAGTGCTGTTTATAAAGTACCTGGTCTTGTCTGTCAGATGCTCTGAAGCAACAACCTTTTTTATGACCTCTTCTATTACCGCCTCTTCTACCTCTTTATGGGTGACATCAGGGGTGTGCTGGGCAGCTATGACCACTGAATGAACCGACACCGGTCTTCTGTCCTGATATTCTATGGTGACTTGGGATTTGCCATCCGGGCGAAGAAAGGGGATGATACCTGCTTTTCTGACCTCAGCAAGCCTTTTTGCAAGCTTGTGTGCATACCATATGGGCATTGGCATGTAATCAGGGGTTTCGTTACAGGCATAGCCAAACATCAGGCCCTGGTCACCTGCACCTATGTCGTCATCCCTGTCAACACCCATTGCGATATCGGGAGACTGTTTGTCTATGCTTATTAGAACTGCACAGGTTTGCCAGTCAAAGCCCATGCTGGAATCGGTGTAACCAATCTCTTTTATGGTTCCTCGAACAACCTTTGGCATGTCAACGTAACTTTCAGTTGTGATTTCTCCGGCTATAAGGGCAAGTCCAGTGGTAACCATTGTCTCACAGGCAACCTTTGCATAAGGGTCCTTGGCAAGAATGGTGTCCAGAATGGCATCAGAGATTTGGTCTGCAACCTTGTCTGGATGGCCTTCTGTGACCGATTCAGAGGTGAAAAGAAAGTCTGGCATCATATCGGATAGTCCTCCTATGGATTGGATAGGGCTGCTGCACTCTGCTGAGAGATTGACGCAGCCATAAAAAAACCGGCCTCTGCCGGGTCAGTACAAAATGGCGGAGAGGGTGGGATTCGAACCCACGGTACACCTTTCGGCGTACACTCACTTAGCAGGCGAGCACCTTCAGCCACTCGGTCACCTCTCCGCATGGTTTGGCGGAGGGAGTAGGATTCGAACCCACGGTGCCCGTGAGGGCACAACGGCTTTCAAGGCCGCCGCCTTAAACCACTCGGCCATCCCTCCTAAGGTAAACCTTCTGGCTGGTAAGGACACTAATGTAATTAGCCATTGATCCATAGTCAAGAACAAGAAATGCACCAAAATCCACCGCTAAAAGAATGAAAAAACCTCACTAGTGGTGTAATTTTAGTATGTTAGATATGATGAAGAAGAAAAAACCATCACCAACGAGGTTACACTATGATTTGCCACAAGGTATTCTTCCTATCAAATATGAAGTAGAGAAAGACATGCAGGGTCTCGAGTGACAGTCAGGTGGTGACTCGGTGGAGGATATAAATCTTCTTGAAGCCCATGAAGGTTTGTGTAGATCGGTTTGCAGGGTTGAGATGGTGTTGATTATTGACAAATAGGAAAGTCGCCTGGCCAATAACCGGCGATGAAACTATTTTTCAATCCTTCACTTCCCGCACCCACACCTTTTTCCCATCTGAGACCACCACTATCTTTATCACATTCTCAAACCCCTTTGCCTCAAGCTCCCTGGCATAGGCGCGGGTGTTTATCTGTTCCATGGCCTCACTGATGGCCTTTTCAGGATCTTCTTCATAAAAGCCTGTTATGCTCTTCATCTCCATGAGTATTGCAGGCCGGGTCCTGTCCTTCTTGGGTAGGATGAGTATGTCATATCTGCCGTAACCAAGCTCCCTGTTGGAATCTATCTCGTATTCC
>JALSQG010000170.1 GCA_026985565.1 Deltaproteobacteria bacterium | reverse complement strand
ACCCCTTGAGAGACAATACCCTCGTTATGGCTGCAGTAAGCGTTGTCTTACCATGGTCTATGTGCCCTATCGTTCCTACATTGACGTGCGGCTTCTTACGCTCAAACTTCTCCTTGCTCATGACCTAATATCCTCCAAAAAAATCTTGTTCGTACACCCGAGCCTTACCAACGGTAATGCGCAAAGGCCTTGTTGGCTTCTGCCATTCTATGGGTATCTTCCCTCTTCTTAAATGCCCCGCCCCTTTTATTGAAGGCATCCAGAAATTCACCTGCAAGTCGCTGGGCCATGGTGCGCTCTCCTCTGGATTTTGCATAGCCTACAAGCCACCTGATGGCAAGGGCACGACGCCTCTCTGGCCGAACCTCAACTGGCACCTGATAGGTGGCACCCCCAACACGACGGGAACGGACCTCCACAATGGGCTTTACATTTTCCATGGCTTGCTCAAAGACCTTGATGGGATCTTCCTTAGCACGAGACTCTATTATCTCCATGGCCTCGTAAAAAATGCGTCTTGCCAGATTCTTTTTTCCCTTAACCATTAGCCCATTGATGAACTTTGAAACCAAGACGCTCTTGTACTTGGGGTCTGGCTGAATCTTTCTTTTAGGAACTTCTCTTCTTCGTGGCATAGTCTCTACCCAATTTTCATTCTTACTTTGGCCTCTTGGTACCGTACTTGGACCGCGCCTTTCTGCGGTCTTCTACGCCAAGAGCATCAAGAGTGCCCCTTATAATATGGTAACGTACACCTGGCAAATCCTTTACACGGCCGCCCCTGATTAACACCACCGAGTGTTCCTGCAAATTGTGACCAATACCTGGGATATAGGATGTAACCTCGATCCCATTGGTGAGCCTTACACGGGCAACCTTTCTAAGTGCAGAATTAGGCTTTTTGGGAGTGGTTGTATAAACCCTTGTACAAACCCCCCTTTTTTGAGGACAAGATTCAAGGGCCGGGGCCTTGGTCTTCTTTTTGATTTTTTGCCTGCCCTTACGGACCAACTGATTTATTGTAGGCATACGTCTAAATACTCCTGCAAAATTTATTGCCTTTGAAATATCGCCTTTTAAAAAACGCAAAAAAAGCCTTAACCACATCTGTTTTTCCAAAAGGAAGAAGCGATGTGGGGCTCAAAGGTAAGGTTCGCTCTTATTAATTGCTAAGTTTTATATTGTCAAGTCCTAAAAAGCCATTTATATGCAGGACTAACCAAGATAAGGCCGAACCGAATTTAGATGGAGAAATCTTAGCATGAAGGGACATTACTTTCTGGGCATCGATGTGGGGAATACCCATACTGTAATAGGACTTTTCACCCGTAAAGAGATGGTTGGATCCTGGCGCATCTCTACGCAAACAAAGGCCACTTGCCACGAGCTTGCCCCCTTGCTTGATTTTTGGCTATCAAAAGCAGGCATTAGCTTTAACAATATACGAGGCGCCATCATAGCCAGTGTAGTACCGCCCGTTACCAAAATATGGCAGGAACTTTCTAAACAGTACCTTGACACTTCCATTTTCGATGCCCACGAGGTTGCCACTAAGCTTATAAAAATATCGTATCCAAGACCCCATGAAATTGGTACGGATAGACTAATAAACTCCATTGCCGCATTTTCAAGATTAGGCGGCCCGGTCATAGTTGTTGACTTTGGCACTGCCACTACGTTTGATTGCATTTCTAAAGACGGTACATATCTTGGAGGCGCCATAGCACCAGGTATTTCCATGTCCATCGATTCGCTTTTTTCAAAAACTTCGAAATTGCCCCTTGTTCAAATAGATCAAGCAAACCTAACCCCTATTGGGAAAAGCACTGAAGAGGCCATCCGATCAGGGATACTTTTTGGATTTGCAGGCCTTACTGACAGGATTATAGAAGTGCTTTCAAGTAATTACGAAAGCAGGCCCCAAACTGTTGCCACAGGAGGCCTTGCAAAGGTTGTTTTTGACCTTTCTGAAAGACTCCATCATCTTATTCCAGAATTAACCATGGAAGGACTAAGAATTTGTATGATGCAAACCATTTGATCCCTTTTCATGGCCTATACTCAAATAAGGGACATATCTTTTAAGATTGTCTGAAACATAGTTTCAAGCCCCTGTTTTTCGATCCTAAGTAGAAGATATTCAAGATTCACCTGCAAGCCCTCTATAGACCCTGTAATGCAATAATCTGAGCGGGGTATTATGACAGTCAACTCACGTAAACCCTTTTCTTTGAGGGTTTCAAGAAGGATCGTTTGACCCATTATTGCAGACCTAAGAGGCACACTTGAAATAGTAAGTAAAAGACACCAAATGGCGTTATATAAAAGGGGCATTTTGGATAAACAATCTTCGCCTAAAAGCACATTAAGGACGGATTTATCACCCCGTTTCAGTTCGTGCATAAGATATGCCTCAAGGACTGCAGCCTTTTTTACAAAGTCAGGCCTTATAAAAAGGTTGTCTGAAAAGGATTCTTTATATGGACAAAAGTCATGCAAGTTATTTGAAGATCCCACCTTAGGAAAATTTCTGCAGCAAATGGGTCTGTCTTCATAGATGCTGCACAGCCGGCCATCGGTATGGGCAAGACAGGAAGAAAGCTCTGCCGGAACTATCCATTCCATTTCGAAAATACCCGTTTGTTCAGAAACAACCTGTGACTCTCCAAATAACGGAAAGGCACCCAGCAAAAAGGTTTCAAAAAGTACCGGTGCATCCTCTCCCATGTACGGCATATGCTTTACATATTTACAGCACGAGTTAGGACATTTAAGACAAGGATTTTCTTGACGATAAATATTTTGAGACATTATTAAGTGTTGAATTTCTATTTAGGTCATAGAGAAAAGGTTAACTATTTAGATGAAGAAAAGACGACATGAACGGTTTCAGGTCAATCTCGAGGGCACTTTCAGCACAAATGAACTTATCTGCTCAAATTCCATTTTGAACATCAGCCTTGGCGGATTGTGTATGGAGTGTGGCAAACCCATTGAGGCGAGGGAGGAAGTCACTGTCATCATTCCTTCAAAGCCACCAGTAAAGGCACGAGGAGAGGTGGCCTGGTGCAAAAAAGTTGGGCTTTCATACCGTCTTGGCATAAGATTTTATCCCCTTTCGCTTGATCAAAAAAGGGCATTGACCCAATTTATCAGTGGCTTTTTTTGGGAAACAAAGGCACGATAAGCTCATAATCTTCTTGGATTTAAATTAAGACGCAGATACCCATCAGGCCGAACCTCTGCAAGCAACTTTTTGGCCCTTTTTGCTATCTCAAGCATGTGTCTTGAGCCTTCTGACCTTCCGTCCCAAAAGATGATTATACAGTCTGCAGCCTTCAACAAGACCTCATTTCTCATCATAGTAGCCTTAAGCCCGTGCTTGTCCCACTCTGAGGGAATTATCTTGAATTCCAATCCGTGCTCCTTGGCATAACGCTCACCGAGCCTGTCGGCACCTGGAGCATTACCTGACAACACTATATCTCCAGGAAGCAACAGACAGTCGAGTACGTTACTTACCAGTTGGTACGAATCAATACTCCGAGAACCTCCTACTGCTATCTTGGCCATATCTTTCTCTCCCGTTTCAAAAATCACCAAACATGATCCTTTGCCTTCATCATCAAATTGACTTTGTAACAGATATCTGAACAATTTCAAATGGGGGCATGAAAAGCCTGGAAGTAGCTCGTTGTTCTATGGTTTAAGTAGTGCTATCTTTATCAAAATTTTACGACCTTTGGTGTTAACATATGACTCTTGATGATCTAAAGACTGGACAAAAGGGCACGGTTTTACAAATTCACGCAAAGGGGCCTTTTAAGAAAAGACTCTTAGAGATGGGATTCGTGGCTGGAGCAGAGGTGGAAGTTGTAAAATACGCCCCCTTAAAAGACCCGGTCGAGTACCTTGTTAAAGGATATCATGTTAGCCTTCGTCATGAAGAGGCAGCAACCATTGAAGTGGAACCGGTAGAGTGAAATGATATTATAGAGATGATACGAAAAAGCGGGTGTCTTATTCCGTATCATCCACTGTATCTTTTATGATTTCCTTCACGTTTTCTATAGTATAAAGGATATCGTGCACTGTGGTGGATGGATTTTCTTCACAAAAAAGATCTATAGTTTCCAATATTTTATCAGTAAGCATCTCGAACTGATCCACCGTCAACGTGGTGGCTGGCTCTGCAGTTATTAGCCTATCAAGATCTATGCCGTGATAAAGAAGTAACTCCTCTTTTATCTTCTCAAGCCTTCTTGGGCCCCGTTTGCTGGTGCCTGCCAATTTTCTAAATGGAAGAAGCTTTCCCATGTATGTATTGTTTCTCCTAATCCTTCTTATTGAAACACAAATATTTTACATCAGCTGCTTTGGTTAAGGCAAGAAAAGAGTTGTAATGATCTTAGATGCCATCAAAATTTGCCCTATGAGTGTTGCCCTTATAAAGCCTTCTTTCCTGTATATTCATGTACCAGGAGGCTATTGCTGCCTTTGACAAGGGAAGAGGCAATCTTTTTAGCATTGACGGCCAAGAATAAAATTCACGATAAAGCCTTAGGACATTTTCCTCAAGCTCCTTGGGGGAATAGTTTTTGGGATATATTTCTGCAATGATGCCAGGCCACCTTCCCATGTTGTGAGGATCTATGAGTCTTCCTGCCTCAAGATACCTGTCATAAATTTTTGTTCCCTTGTGCGGAGAAAATACATTGAAAAAGGCCACATGCACCTTGTTTCTTATGAGGAATTCAAGAGTGGTATCAAAATCCTCAAGGCGATCCGTATCCCAACCAAAAATGAGGTTGAAAGAAAAGCTTATTCCCAGCCCCCGCAATATCTTCACCACCTCTTCGAGACGGTCAGCAGGTGTTGTCTTTTTGTTCATGGTCCTGAGGGTATCTTTCTTTATACTCTCAACGCCCATATTGACATGCAAAAGACCACTTCTTTTTGCAAGCTCCATAAACTCCTTGTCCAGACATCTGAATGTATTCCACAGTGTTGACCACCTTATCTTCAACGGGATCAGTTTTTCCATGAGCTCCATGGTCCTGGACCTGTTACCGGCAAAGGTACTGTCTGCAAAAAATATCTGTTTGCAACCAATACGCTTTATCTCCTCTATCACCTCGTCCACCGGCCTGAGCCTGTATTTTTCTCCAAGGTGATACCTTTCAGCGCAAAACTCACATCTGTAGGGGCATCCTCTGGTTGTTTGTACGGAATAGGTAGGAAATCTTGGGAAAACCTTGGGAGACAAAAGATCGTACCGTGGAAAGGGAAGCCCTTTAAGATCATGAAGGGAGTTCGCCTTGTACACCTTCTGTCTGAGCCTGCCAGAAGCAATATCCTCTATCACTACGGGCACCTGGGTCTCACCCTCTCCAATGACCACCGCGTCTGCATGATCCAGCACCTCGTCGCTGTAAAAGGTACAGTGTGGACCTCCGATAACAACCGGCACACCTTTTTGCCTGAATGTGTCAGCTATCTCGTATGCCCGGAAAGATGTAAGAATGGTTGTGGTTATGAGCACACAGTCATAGTTTTGCTCAAAATCAATCTCCTCTATCTGCTCATCAACAAGGCTAATATCGTTTCCCTCTGGTATAAGGGCGGCCAGATATGGAAGGGTCAAGGGGATAAGTGCCCTGGCCTTTGACTTGTAAAGCTTCCTACTGTAAGGCTTTTTGAAATGGGTTGGCTGAACTATTAGAATTTTCATGAAAAAAATATGGTACACGTGGGGCCTCAAGTAAAGATATTAAAATTTTTCTTTGCCTTAATGTTTAAGCTGCTTAAACTTGCCCCATGTCAGGGAAAAACAAAAAACTAAGATCAAGAATAAACACTGCCTTCTGGCTATTATTGGCAGCACTGTTATTCATATTTCTTTTAAAGGATACTGGTTTTGATATAAAACTTGTCCTCAATCGGGTATTC
Source organism: Deltaproteobacteria bacterium (assembly GCA_026985565.1). Classification (GTDB taxonomy): domain Bacteria; phylum Desulfobacterota; class Dissulfuribacteria; order Dissulfuribacterales; family QOAL01; genus JAADCZ01. The sequence continues at coordinate 1,467 of JALSQG010000170.1, read as the reverse complement.
ATCCCCCTTTTTCGTCTTATTTCCATAATGACATTCACCCTGTTTCTCACTGCCCTCATAGAGGCAAAAGGCTGGTCCAAGGTGGTGGCGTCTATTTCAAGGCCTCTTTTGCGACTTGGAAACCTTAGTGACTGGAGTGCCACTGCATTTACAACTGCATTTCTCTCTGGCATTGCTGCCAACACGATGCTTTGGAATGCCTTCAAGGAAGGTAAGATCTCAAAAAAGGAGATGTTCATCTCTGCCCTTCTTAATGTTGGTCTGCCTTCCTATTTTCTCCACCTTCCGATAACCTTTGCCATCATAGTACCTCTTACCCAAAAGGCAGGCATTCTCTATATGACCATAACCTTTTTTGCTGCTGTAATAAGAACTGTTGTGATCATTATGTTTGGAAGAATGACCCTTAAAGGTCCAGATGGTCAAGGCCTCAACCAAAAAGAGACATCTGTCTCTGATACCGACAAAAAAGAAGTCACAGTAGGAACACTTTTCAAAAAGTATGTGACCAAACGGCTGTCCTCCATTGTCCTGTACACGGTTCCCATCTACATGCTGGTTGTGCTTTTAAGACTCCACGGATTCTTTGACATGCTACAACATGCCACAGCGCAGCTTCTAAAAACCAGCGCGCTACCCATTGAGGGAATATCAGTGGTGGTTTTTAGCATTGTGGCGGAGTTTTCTGCCGGAGCCGCCGCTGCCGGAGCCATGCTTCAGGAAGGTATTTTGACAGTCAAGGAGACGGTAATGGCCCTTGTCCTTGGTAATATAATTGCAACACCTATAAGGGCCCTAAGGCATCAGCTTCCAAGATACCTCGGCATCTATACTCCAGGGACTGGATTTGCATTACTTGTTACAGGGCAGGTGCTTAGGGTGACAAGCGTCATAGTTGCAACTGGCATCTTCTGGTTGATCTATGGATGAAAAAGGGGGATTTATGTCATTTGATAAGAAAATATTGCTTTTTATGATCCTGATGCCACCGGTATTGTTTCTTTCCACTAATTTTGCCCTGGCAAAATCCCTCCCTGACATGCGGATAAATGTGGCTGTCGATCTTAATGAAAAATGTCTTCGAGGTGAGATTGTCACAAGATTTTCCCTTTTGAAAGACGAAAAAATATTGGCAGGCCACACCCTTATTGAAGATATCGAGACAGAAGATGGGGAAAAATTGTCTTATTTGGTAAAAAAGGGGATCATCAGGCCAAAGCAAACTAACATCCCTGGAGATTCATGGATAAGAATCCATTTCAGATGGAAACCAGGTTCTTCTTGGAAGGAAGCTTTCGCTGCGGATATTCTTACCAAAAGATATATCCTCCTTTCATCTAATGACTGGTGCCCTCGGTTAATAGGCCTTGCCACCTACAGGCTAACAGTTGAAATAGACCCGAGCCTTATACCTGTTTCAGAGTCTGACGACACCATTTCAAGGGAAAGAGACGGACGAAAAGAGGT
>JALSQG010000169.1 GCA_026985565.1 Deltaproteobacteria bacterium | reverse complement strand
GGTTTTGTAGGGGTTTCCACTTGAACCTCAAAAAGGGCCTTTTCAAGATTCAGTTCAAAAAGTTGTTGCTGGACTGCATCCTGAAAGGTTTTTGCCGCCGCTTTTCTCATATCGCTTATCTTCTGTGCCTCAGAAATTACGTCCCTTTCCATGTCGTTTAGGGCCTTTTGGGCCTCCTCAATCTGTTTACCTAAGTTTTCGAGCTGATCAAGTTGTTGTTCTATATCCTTCCTGTATCGGATCACATCCTCGAGGCTTGGGCCAAAACGCCTCCTCAGGTCCTTAAGCCTAAAGAGCCTGTCCTCAATTTGACGCAATCTGGTGTCATCCATGGGAAGATCGTAAAGATAGTCCCGGACAGATGCAGCCACATCGTCAAGCTCGATACGAACCGACTCCATCCTCTCTAAAAGCCCCTGCAACTTGGGATCTATGGATGCAAGCTTGTCCAGAATTCTGGCACCTTCACTAACCCCTTCCAGGATACCCTCTCTTTCCCCATAAAGGCAGTGGTAAAGGCTTTGGGCAAGGGCCCTTATCTTTTCAACCTTTTTGAGCACCTGCCTTTCTTCCTCAAGTCTCTCGTCTTCCAAGGGCTTGGGACTGATTTCGTCTATGAGCTTTGCATGGTCCAAGAGCTCGTCTTTTTTTTCATTTTGGAGCCTTTTTTTCTTTTCTAAAACCGCAAGTGCCTTTTTCTGCTTTTTAGCCACAGCGAGAAGGTTGGAAAGTCTTTTTGTGGAGATGTTGGAATATTCATCAAGCCAGATCCTATGGACCTCCGGATTTAAAAGCCGTTGAAATTCATGCTGGCCAGCCAGGGTAACAAGGTGAGGCGTTACTGCCCTAAGATCAGTTAGTGTTGAGCGAATGCCATTTATGAAAGTTCGATTTTTTCCGTCAAGAGAAATAATGCGTCTTATGATTACTTCATCTTCATGGCACGGAATACCTTTTTCATCAAGCAGATCCTTGGCTGTGTCTGTCACTTGGAAAACCGCCTGTATGAGTGCAAGGTCCTTTGTCTTGCCAACAAGTTTCAAGTCTGCACGTGCACCAAGTAACACCTTGAATGCCGTGACAAGTAGGCTTTTTCCTGCACCAGTGTCACCTGTAAGCGCAGTAAAACCAGGGCCAAGTATGAGCTCGGCACGGTTGATGAGAACAAGATTTTCTATTAAAAGTTCCTTAAGCATGAATTTGCCAAGAGCAAGAGATGGTCGTAAGATTCTCAAAATAAACGAAAGAGTGTTAGAGTCAACACCAAGGCTTCTTAAAAATAGCCAATGATTACTAACGGCACAATTATTGCTAAAATTTTGCTAAAATCAATACCATTTTATTCCCAAAGAAAGGAGAAAAAAGATGAAAAAGACACTTGTTTGTTTAATGGCAGCCGGGATGATGGCCGGGGTTTCTGCAATGGCAATGGCATCAAATGGCCCAGAGACCATCAACCTGAAAGACAAATTTTCTGTAGAGGGTAAGAAGCCTGCGGTTATCTTCCCACACAGAATGCATCAGCAAAAGCTAAGCTGCACAGATTGCCATACCAGTGACAAGGGCGGGGTTCTCAAGGTAAAGATAGAGAAGGTCAAAGGCATGGGAAACGACTTTCACAAGAAGTTTTGCTGGCCATGTCATGTAGAAAAGAAGGTTCCAAA
>JALSQG010000168.1 GCA_026985565.1 Deltaproteobacteria bacterium | reverse complement strand
TCCATTGCCTGCGCCTTCGCGGGCTCGATTTCTTTTGCAAGCTCATCGTTAAAGGTTGGCCTTTGCTCCTTGAATAATATGCCAATAGGTATTGGTGAGTTGTCTTGCTGGTAGTTCCACTTTGTGGCAAGCTCCATTGCCAGTTTTTTGTCTTTTAGATTAGACTCTTTCTCCTCAATCTCATACACCAACTCGTTGTAATATGAATATGTGTTGAAAAAGGTATAACATGGCTGAAGAACATCTATGAATGAAAACCCCTTGTGCTCCATGGCCTTTAGTATCAGCCCCTTCAAATGCTCTACCTTTCCAGAATACCCTCTTGCTACAAAGGTTGCACCAGAGGCAAGCATCAACTCAATCGGATTTATAGGTGGTTCTGGACTACCTGAAGGGGTGGACCTTCCTTTAAATCCCTCCGGACTGGTGGGGGTAAACTGCCCTGTCGTAAGTCCGTAAACCCTGTTGTTGTGAACGATAAGGGTCACGTCTATGTTCCTTTTTACTGCAAAGATAAGGTGAGAGATTCCTTCCCCGTACGCATCACCGTCACCGGCATGGCCTATCACCGTAAGCTCAGGATTAGCTACCTTTATCCCGGTGGCAGGTGGAAGCACCCTGCCATGCAGAGAATAAAAACTGTTGACATCCACATAATCTACTATCTTTGCATGACATCCAATGCCAGAGACAAGGACAACATCCTTTTTAGCCAAACCTGAATCAAAGGCCTGGGTAAGTGCCCTCTTTAGGGCTGAAAGTATTCCAAAATTGCCGCAACCGGGGCACCATGTGTTCTCTGCATAGGTATCCAATTTTTTTATGGCCGTCACAGCTAAAGTACCTCCTCGATTCTTTTTGTCAGACCATCAGGGGTAAAGGGGCGCCCATCATATCTCAAAATATTTGCTTCAAAATGAAATCCGTAGCCTTTGACAAGCCTGGAAAGCTGACCAGAGGCATTAACCTCTACACCAATGACGCGTTTGGCATCGCCTATGGCATCAAGAAATTCTTTTTCTGGAAAAGGCTCTAGCAGTATTGGCTGTACCACCTTTGCACCGATTTTTTGTGCAGCCTCTATGCACGCCCCTTTTGTTGAACCCCAACAAACAAGGCAAGTGTCCGACTTTTCTTCCCCATAGACCCTTACCGTATCAAATTCGCTTAAAAATGCGCGAATCTCTTCCTCTTTTTTAAGCCGTTTATTCTGCATGAAGGCAATCTTGTCTGCATCCTCAACGGTAATCCCATATTCGTCATGCTCATAGGAAGTGGCCTTTACGGTACAGTCTTCCATGCCAGGGAAGGCCATTGGAGAAATCCCGGTCTGACTATCTAAGTACCTGAGATATTCACCATTGCCATCCCACAGAAGCGGCTTGCACTGAATTTGAGGCATAGGAGGAAACTCAAAGGAAAATAGGCTTTCACTAAGATGTTTGTCTGACAACAAAAAGGCTGGTATCTGGAAACACCATGCCGCATCAAGACAGATGGCGGCCCACTCGAAGGCCTCCTTAGCATCTCCTGGAGCAGCCACTACCCTGGAGAAATCCCCATGGCCTGAATGTAGCACGAACATCAGATCTGACTGCCCTGTATAGGTAGGAACACCCGTGCTTGGCCCAGCCCTTTGGCATTCGATAAAGAGGATTGGAATCTCTGCCTGACCTGCAAGACTTACCGCCTCTGTCATTAGTGCAAATCCTCCGCCTGAGGTGCCAACGGCCGTACGTTTTCCAGCATATGCTGCCCCAAGGGCCATCATGACTGCTGATATCTCATTTTCTGGATGAATGGTTTGCACACCAAGTCTCTGTTGGTTTTCAGCAAGAAAATGAAGAATGGAGGTAGCCGGCGTCATGGGATAGGCTATGTAAAGATCAAGGCCTGCCTTGACAGCACCAAGTGCTATGGCCTCATTGCCTGTCAATAGGGGAAGAGCAGCACGATCAAGACCTTTTAGTTCAAAAAGGCCGTCAACTTCGCCATAAGCCTTGCGGGCAACAGATAGGTTGAGATCAAGTTTTTTTGATATGCTCTTTTTTATTACCCCTTCAACAACATCCCATGGGATGCCAAGCAGCTTTGAAAGGGCGCCGATTGCAGCAGTATTTCTCATTATGGCAGGGCCACCAAATTCCTTTACAATGTCTTTAAAGCCAACCCCTACCCCACCTTGTATTTCTCCAATTGAAGCATCGTAGAGGATAACCCCCTTGGGCTTAAGTATGTCTTTGTGCCTGTCTATGGTATCCTGGTTTAGGGCAACAATCAGATCCACTTCCTCATTATGACTCAGAATCTCATGTTGAGACGCCCTAATGATACAGAAGTTGTGCCCTCCCCTGATCAACGAAGGATAGTCATCATAAAGGAAAACCATGTAACCAAGATGGCTAAAGATCCTTGAAACTGTGATTCCTGCCTGCTTGATCCCATCTCCTGCCTTTCCACCGATTAAAAGAGAAAATTCTTTCATTTTTTCCTCACTTAAATACAGTCCTAAAAAGTCGAAAAATTTATTTGCTCTCTATATTTATACCATTATATCAATTTTAATCCAAATTTGTTATTATTAAAATTTTTAAACTGAAGGCTCAGAAATTCGACTAAACCCCTAATGAAAGGTAGGTTCCCACAAAAATAACTATTTTGGCAAAATTGTATGGAATTTCAGACTGAGATTACTTGGGGATCCCTGTCAGAAGGACAAAGAAGAAGTGTCAGTAGAAAAGGGCTATTACCGCTACCATTATTACGAGATACAGGATGGTCATGCCTGTACCTGCCCTTACGTAATCCTTTGTCTTGTAGCCACCTGGACGCATTATCAGGGCATTTACCTGATGGGTTGGCAAGATAAAGGTGTTTGAAGCAGCCACTCCAACTGTAAGGCCGGCAAGTATAGGGTTTACTCCTGCCTGCAGGGCAAGATTCATGGAAAGAGGAACCATCAAAACGGTTGCGCCAACATTAGAGGCAACAAGTGAAAAAAATGATGTTAAAATTCCTACGGTTAAAAGAAGAGTTATAGTTGAAAACTCACCTATTAGAGCGACAATCTTCATGGCAACAAAACTTGCAGCACCTGTCTTTTCAAAGGCAGTACCAAGTGGTATCAGCCCGCCAAGAAGGAAAATAGTCATCCAATCAACAGACCTGTAGGCATCGTCTATGGATATGACCTTGAACAGAACCATCCCTATTGCGCCGGTAAAAAGGGCAATTGAAAGCTTCACATGAAAGACCATTGCAAGGGCCAGGGCCAAGGACAGACAAAAAAGTGCGGGCACGGCCTTCTCAGGTGATCTTTCCTCTTCCTTGAGCTCTTCTGTGAACACAAGATCAAGGTTCTTTCTTATCTTTGAAAGCTTCTTCCAAGGGCCTAAAAGCAACAGGGCATCCCCGGCCTGGAGTTTTAGCTGGTTAAGGCCAGTGAATAAGACCTTGTCCCCCCGGTAAATGGCAAGCACATTTACCCTGTATCTGTCTCTGAAATCGAGTTCTTCCATTGAATGGTTCACAAGGGGAGAGCCAGGGGGGACAATGCCTTGAACGATTCCGTAATCTGTACTTATAAACTTCTTCGTAAACTCGTCTTCTATTTCCCTGATTTCCCAGCCGAGTCTTCTTGCCACTTTCTCTATATTTTCCCTGGATGAAACTATAGCAACAAGGTCTCCCGGCCTTATAAGGGTCGATCCACAAGGGAAAAGCTCTGTTTCTTCCTTTCCATTTGGCTCAACATGAAAGACACCCACCACTGTAACGTGGAATCTTTGCCCCATCTCCAATTGAGAAAGTGTCGATTCCTTGAAATTTGATGGGACCTTTAGCACTGCATGATCAAGGGTGGGCTCATAAATCTCCTTTACCTTTTTATACGCAAGCCTTTCCTGCCCAGGCTCTTCTTTAGAGGCTGGAAGTATGAATTTTGCCAAAAAAGAGAAATAGAGCAACGCACCTGCAAGAAGGGCCACTCCAACAGGTGTAACGCTAAAAAGCCCAAGGGGCTCAAAGCTTGCACCCTTAAGCATATGACCATTATTTGTCCACCAAGAGTGCATGAGGTCGTTAAGCATGATGAGGGGGCTTGAACCAACCAAGGTCAAACAACCGCCAATGATGGCGCAAAATCCCATTGGCATAAGTATCCTTGAAATGGGAACCCTAAGTTCCCTGCTTATGCGTGAAACCGCTGGAAGAAAAAGGGCAGCTGCACCTATATTTTGCATAAAGCTTGAAATAAATGAGACAGTTGCAGATATGACAACCATGATCCTGGTCTCGTTTTTTCCAGCCACCTTGATTATCCTTTTTGCCAAGACATCCATAACCCCTGTCCGGTTGAGACCAGCACCAATTATCATTACTGCTATGATGGAAACCACTGCATTTGAGCTAAGACCAGCAGTTGCCTCTTCTGCAGTCAAGACCCCTGTTAGGGGAAGCAGGATCATTATCAGAATCCCGACTATGTCAACCCTCAACCAGTCGAACACAAATATCAAAATGGCAGAAAAAAGAAGCACGAATACCTTTATCATATCTGGGGTTATGGCTACATGTTCCATGTTTACCTCATTAATGCCGATCCATAAGATTAGATACTTAATAAAGGAGCCAGAACAAAAGATAGCAGCTGCTTGTTAAATATACCATGAACTTATAATAGAAAGACCTGTTAACAGGAAATTTCTGTTTGAGTAATGGGAAGTTATCACGATCCTTTTGCATAATTTGGGCTTTTGATTGAAAGGACAGAAAGTGTGTGTGATAATCCCTTTTTAACAACAATCCATCAAAGAATTTTGAGAGTGATCTTTTCGTGAAGGAGGCGTAATGGCGGCGAGCAGAGATCAATGGAACAGCCAGATCGGCTTTTTACTTGCTGCGGTAGGATCTGCTGTTGGTCTTGGAAATATATGGCGATTTAGCTACATGGCCTATGAACACGGTGGAGGGGCGTTTCTCATCCCGTATGTGGTAGCCCTTCTTACCTGTGGCATACCGCTTCTTGTTCTGGAATTTGCCCTTGGACATGAAAGAACCGGCTCTGCGCCCCTTGCCTTTGCAAAAGTAGATAGGCGGGCAGAGTTTTTTGGATGGTGGCCTGTAACCTTTGTAATGTTTGGGATTGTTTTATATTACTGCGTAATCATTGCCTGGTGTCTAAACTACTGCATCTATTCCTTTTCCCTGGCATGGGGCAGCAATCCCGACGCATTTTTTTTCAAACAGTTTCTGAAACTGCCAAAAGGACCAATGGAAATAGGCGGGATAAACCTAAACATTCTTCTTTCCACTGGTACAATATGGTTTTTGAACTGGCTTATTGTTCTTCGGGGGGTTGGAAAGGGCATAGAGATGGCCAACAAGATATTCATGCCCCTGCTCTTTTTCCTAACCATATTCCTGGTATTTTGGGCCCTGACCCTTGATGGCTCTGTAGATGGTGTGATTGCCTATCTTAGGCCAGATTTTTCAAAGATCAGCAAGATCGGTGTATGGATAGACGCATACAGCCAGATATTTTTTAGCCTCTCCCTTGGTTTTGGAATCATGATAGCCTATGCAAGCTATCTTCCAAGAAAGGCCAATATAACATCAAATGCAATAATGACTTCAATAATGGACAGCCTTTTTGCCATTGTGGCAGGGTTAGGTGTGTTTGCAGTCCTTGGCTTCATGGCACATGCCAAAGGCGTTCCCATATCAAAAGTAGTCTCCGAGAGCATTGGCCTTGCCTTTGTGGCATATCCTCAGGCCCTTAGCATCATGCCAGGAGGAAACTATTTTGGGGTCATATTTTTTCTAAGCCTTGTTGTGGCAGGCCTGTCATCGTCAATATCTATCCTTGAGGCCTTTACCTCTGCCGTAATAGACAAGTTCAATGTCAACCGGACCTTCGTGGTGTCTGCTGTATGTATTCTTGGTTTTATGGGCTCTGCCATCTTCACCACCCACTCTGGTCTATACTGGCTCGATATAGTGGACCATTTCATCACCCATTACGGATTGGTTGTCGTCGGTATTGCTGAGTGCATAATAGGCGCCTGGCTATTTGATGTTGAAAAACTAAGGAAACACGTAAACGGGATCAGCACCATAAAAATGCCCAAGATATGGAATGTAATCATACGCTTCTTTGTTCCTGCAATACTGCTGGTAATCCTTGCAGGTGATCTGGTTTCAGAGTTGAAGGCGCCCTATGGAAACTATCCCTGGTTTTCCATCGCAGTTATCGGTCTAAACTGGATGGGCCTTACAGTAATAGCAGCTGCCATATTCACTAAACTTCCCTGGCATTACGAATATATGCTTTACACCCCAGAAGAAGACGAGGAATAATGAAACATATCCCCCTTGCTGAAAGATTAAGACCAAGAACCCTCGAAGAGTTCGTTGGCCAGGATCATCTACTTGGTCAGAACCGGATACTTCACACACTCCTTTCAAGGGGCACACTTCCTTCTCTCATCCTGTGGGGACCTCCTGGATGCGGAAAAACCACCCTGGCAAGGCTCCTGGCAAAGATGGTGGATGCCAACTTTGTGAGCTTCTCAGCAGTGCTTTCTGGTATCCCTGAGCTTAGAACCATAATAGAAGAGGCAAAAGAAACAAAAAAAATGGGCGGGCCAAGAACTGTCCTGTTCGTGGATGAGATACACAGATTCAACAAGGCCCAGCAGGATGCCTTTTTGCCCCATGTGGAATCAGGCCTTATAACCCTTATTGGTGCAACAACAGAAAATCCCTCCTTTGAAATAATCTCTCCCCTGCTTTCAAGATGCCAGGTTCTCACCCTTAACCCGCTTGACAAAAAGGCCCTGTCCATTCTTATCGAAAGGGCGCTAACGGATAAAAAAAGAGGGCTTGGAAGACTTGATCTTTCACTGGAAGATGATGCAAAACAGCTTCTGATTACCAAGGCGGATGGGGATGCAAGGAGTCTTCTAAACTTTCTTGAGATGAGTGCAGAGCTTGCTGTGGCCCAAGTGCCTGATGGAAAAGGTGCAAGAATCACAACAGCAGTGGTTGAGGAGGCCATTCAGCAAAGGCTTCTTCGTTACGACAAAGAGGGTGATGAGCACTTCAACATCATTTCTGCCTTCCATAAATCCTTAAGGGGCAGTGACCCTGATGCAGCTCTCTACTGGTTGGCAAGGATGCTTACTGCTGGTGAAGACCCTCACTATGTAGCAAGAAGAATGGTACGCTTTGCAAGCGAGGACATTGGAAATGCAGACCCTCAGGCACTTAATGTTGCACTAAACGCCCTTTCCGCCTACGACTTTCTTGGAAAGCCAGAAGGAGAGCTCGCCCTTGCTCAGGCTGCCCTTTATCTGGCAACTGCTCCCAAAAGCAATGCAACTTACATTGCATATGGGGAGGCCCTTTCAGATGTCAAAAAATTTGGCTCCTTACCTGTTCCCCTTCACATTAGGAACGCCCCTACAAAACTTATGAAGGATCTTGGTTATGGCAAAGGGTATAAGTATGCTCACAACTACAAGGAAGGGATTGTGGAGCAGGAATATATGCCGTCAGAGCTAA
>JALSQG010000167.1 GCA_026985565.1 Deltaproteobacteria bacterium | reverse complement strand
CCAGTATGATGGCCTCATATGCCCTCAGCATCGGGTCTTTCTGGGATTCGGCAATCAGGATTCCGTCCGTCATGAATTTTATACGTGTTTTGGAGCAAAGTCTGTGGGAGAATCGGATTTTGAACCCAACAAGCATTTGTCCCAAAGGGCCAAGTTCCGTTCCAACTCTTTTTGCAATGCTGACTGCTGCAATTCGTCTTGGTTGACAGCAGCCTATGATTCCCTTATTTCCAAGGCCTGCTGCCAAACAGATCTTGGGAATTTGCGTGGATTTGCCACAGCCTGTATCACCTATGACAATTACTACCTGATGTGCACAAACTGCCCTTACCAGCTCATCCCATTTAGAACAGATGGGTAGGCCGTCAGGACAGTTAGGGTGTACTTGGATGTTAGAGCAACTGGTTGAGATATGGATTTGTTCTTTTTTGTCCACCAAGGGTATCTGTTGGTTTAGGACCGTAGTCGTGCCCGGGAAGCACAATGGTCTCATCTGGCAGGGGCAGAATCCTGCTTTTTAGAGATTTCATCAATACATCATAGTCACCACCTGGAAGATCCGTCCTTCCTATGGCATCTATAAAAAGGGTGTCACCAGTTACCAATACGCCATTTCCAAAAAGGCACACTGAGCCAGGAGAGTGACCAGGTGTGTGTAACACCTGAAAGGAAAGATTTCCAACCTTCAACAACTGGTTGTCCCTAAGATAATCATCTGCCGGTGGTGCAGGCTCAAAGCCCCACGCCCGAAACATGGCAACCACCCCGGGATCTCTAAAAAGCTCATCATCTGCCTTATGCATAAGAACAGGTGCCCCTGTAAGCCGCTTCATTTTTTCATTTCCGCAGGTATGGTCAGGATGTCCGTGGGTGTTTACAATGGCCACAAGATCAAGACCAAGATCTTCAATGTTTTTTGCCAGGAGCCCTTCACTTCCTGCCGGATCAATTATGATTGCCTGTTTAGTGTCTTCACAGCCAAGGATGTATGCCCTTACCTGTAGTGGACCAACCGTAAATTCACGTAATATCAATTCTTGGCAGCCTCCCTTTTTAGTTTCTGGCAATAGGAACCAGCTGAAATGCCTGCAATGCAGCCTTCTCCAACAGCCTTGGCCATCTGATAGGGTAGGCCACAAATATCTCCAGCGGCAAAGATTCCCGGAATGTTAGTGGCTTGGTTCTTGTCGGTCATAATGTGGGTGAATCGTTCTGGATCAAGCTCAACGCCCAAAAAGGCAGCAAGCTCCATTGCACCTTTTGCACCAAGTTCAATGAAAAGCCCATCAACTTCTAAAGTCGTACCATCATCAAGGGTTATCGCCTTAAGAGTCTTATCTGATACGAGCCCCTTGATCTTTCTGCCTGAAAACACCTCTACGCTGCTCTTTTCTAAACTATTTTTGAGCTCAGGACTTATATTAAGCCCGGTGGTAATGAGATATACCTTGGAGGCAATATCATTTAAGGTGAGGGCCCCGTGCACTGCAGCACTGCCATTTCCAAAGACTGCAACGGTTGCGCCCCTGTAAAAGTTGGCATCACAGTCCACGCAGTAACTTATCCCCTTTCCAACAAGATCCTTTTCCCCTTTAAGCCCAAGGCCCTTTCTGCTTACTCCCGTTGCAATTATCAAGGATAGGCAGGTAAGGTGCCTTGATTCCGTCTCGACTCCAAATCCGCCATTTTCAAGGCTTTCGGTCTTTACTGCATCTTCATGTAAAAAATCAACTCCAAAGCCTCTTGCCTGTTCCATGCCGATTTCCAAAAGCTCTTTGCCTGATCTTTTCCCTGAAACACAGCAGTAGTTCTCAATGTGTGCCTTATATAGGCTGCTCCTTTCAGGCCTTCCCAAAACCAGCACGGTACACTTTTTCCTTGCAGCGTGCATGGCTGCCTGAAGCCCTGCTGGGCCGCAACCAAGTATAATGATGTCGTAATCTTTATTCAGATTGTTATCCTTCATCGGTCTTTCTTTCTGTCTCTAAATGGTGGTAAAGTGAAGAGGGTATGTAGTATTCCTGACGCAACCAGGATCCTAAGTCTGCCATCTTGCATCTTTTGCTGCAAAAGGGCCTAAAAGGGTTTTCTGAAAAATCCACGTCCTTTCCGCAGTTTGGGCAAGATCTTATGATTTTGTTCTCTTTTTCGATATCCATAATGTTTCTAAAGGAGACTTGGTCTTCTCTTTTTCCTCTTGGTGGTGAAAATACCTATTATCCAGCCAATAAGAAGCACTCCAGCCCCTGCCACAAACCATTTTATATTGGTGTTGGCCTCAAGTGACTGGAGCCTCTGCTTTAGCTTGAGCCTTTCTGCATTGGCTGTCTGAAGTTTTTTCTGGGTTTCCACAAGGAGTTTTTTGGTTTGTATAACATTTGATGCAGACCTTTTAAGGTCATCAAAATCTCTCTGCAATCTCTGGCTATTTGATATACATGCTGCCAATTTCTGACTGCATTTAGATCCTGTCTGGGAAATATCATCCAATTCCTTCTTGAGTCGCTGATATTCATCTTTTAATTTCTGATTTCTTTTCTTAAGCCTCTCTACTATCATCTTAGGAGGAGGTTGCTCGGTGAGATACCTTTTAAGTATCCAGCCTTCGCGTCCGCCTGCAGTTCTAACATAAGCCCACGGCCCTTCTTCACTTAGAAGATCCACCCGGGTGCCATCTTTTAATACAGCAACTATCTTCTTGGTGTTGTTTGTGCCTGTACGAAGGGGGACCTCGCTGGATGGTGCAACATAGAAGGTGGCTCCATAACACAAGGTCCAAGAACACAGGAGCAGGGCCACAAAGGCTGGCTGAGTGACCAAAAATGATCTTTTCCTATTCATTATGGGTCGTCTCCATGCGAAATTTGGTAAGGGAAAATCTAAGGTAAATATCGTGCGGCTGCAACTTAAACTTTCATGCCACAAGCTTAAACTACACTTGATTCTATTGCCTAAATGGGCTTTTGGTCATATAACAGACAGTGCCTAAGTTGTCCAAATATGTAAAAGGAGGTGCAGTTTGAAATGGATCGTAGAAGTCTAATCAAAAAGGGAGCAGTGGCAGCAGGCGCTCTTTTGGCAGCACAGGCATCAACCGGAAATTCAGTGGCGCATGCAGCAGACAAGAAATATCGGTGGCGCATGGTCACGTCATGGCCGCCTTCCTTTCCAATATTGCAGACAGGGGTTGAGAGGTTTGCAAAAAGGGTAGGGGAGCTGACAGGAGGAAGACTTACAATTCAAGTCTATGCAGGAGGTGAGCTTGTGCCTGCCCTTGGTGTGTTCGATGCAGTCTCGTCAGGATCGGTTCAATGCGGTCACAGTGCTGCCTACTATTGGGCAGGTAAATGCAATGCTGCCCAGTGGTTTACATCCATCCCTTTTGGTCTTGATGCCCAGGGAATGAATGACTGGTTCTATTTTGGTAACGGCCTCAAACTATGGGAAGAAGTCTACTCCAAGTTCAATCTCATCCCAAGGCCAGCGGGAAATACCGGCGTACAGATGGGTGGCTGGTTCAACAAAAAGATTGAGAAGATGTCTGACTTCAAAGGGCTCAAGATGAGGATCCCTGGCCTTGGCGGCAAGGTTATTGGCAAGGCAGGGGCTGCTGTTACCCTTCTTCCAGCTGGAGAAATCTACACGTCTCTTGAAAGGGGAGTGATAGATGCAACCGAATGGATTGGGCCATTTCATGACATAAGAATGGGGTTTTACAAGGTAGCCAAATACTATTACGCACCAGGATGGCATGAACCTGGAAGTACGCTTGAGCTGATAATGAACAAGAAGGCCTATGAAGAACTTCCACAAGATATCAAGGCAGCAATAGATATTGCTGCTGCAGAGCTAAACGTACAGATGCTTTCTGAATTTGAGACAAAGAATGCACAGGCATTGAATGAACTTTTAAAGGATAAGAAAATCAAGATATTAAGATTCCCGGAAGAGGTATTAAAAGGACTTAGAAAACTTTCTGAGGAAACCATATCTGAGATTGCCAGTAAGGATCCACTTTCAAAGAAGGTGAACCATGACTTCCAAAGGTTCAAAAAAGAACTGAATCCGTGGAACAGACTTAGTGAAAAGGCCTATTACGATTTCATCCTTTAAAAGCAATACTTGAATATTTGATGAATTGAAGGCCCTTGCACAATTGCTACAAGGGCCTTTTTATCTTAGGGAGTTAACGAAATCTGGCAGCCACGTGGCTGTTTCTGGGAAACATATCACTATTGCAAGGGCCAGAAGCTGGATGAGCACAAAGGGGATAATACCCTTGTATATCTCGAGGGTAGAGACACCAGGAGGCGCCACTCCCTTCAAATAGAAAAGTGAGAAGCCAAAAGGTGGGGTCAGAAAGGATGTCTGGAGGTTCATGGCAAATAAAATGGCAAACCATACCGGATCAAAACCGGCTGCCTTCATTATTGGTGCAAGTACTGGTATATGGATGAAAGTTATTTCGATAAAGTCCAAAAAGAAACCTGCGATGAAAACCACTGCCATAACTATCAATAGCACACCCCATTTCCCAAAGGGCAGGTGTGAGACAAAGTTCCTTAGCACCATGTCCCCGCCAAGACCTCTAAAGACCAGGCCAAAGGCCGCTGCCCCAACAAGGATTATAAAGACCATGCTGGTCAGTTGAACCGTGGTTTCCATAACGGTTTTTAGCACATCCATGGTGAATTTTCTGTTCAGTATGCAAAGAAGCGTGGCACCAGTGGCGCCAACGCCTGCAGCCTCTGTTGGTGTTGCAATGCCGGCAAATATGGAGCCAAGAACTGCCACCATCAGAAAAAGCGGTGGCACCAAAGACTTTAGCACATAAAGCCAAAAGGAGGCGTCGTGGGTGGCAAAACGCTTATCTTTTACCGGGGGAGCCCATTCGGGCTTCAAAAATGAAACGGCCAATATGTAAATGATATAAAGCACTACCAGTATTAGCCCGGGAATCACTGCCCCAATAAAGAGATCTCCCACTGATACGCCAATGATATCTCCCAAAAGGACAAGGACGATGCTTGGTGGAATTATCTGCCCAAGGGTGCCAGAAGAGGCGATTGTGCCTGTTGATAGCTCGTTTTTGTAGCCATATTCCATCATGGTAGGTAGGGCCAAAAGACCCATTGTAACCACGGTGGCACCCACTATGCCGGTAGATGCACCAAGGAGTGCACCCACTACAACCACAGAAACGGCAAGCCCCCCTCTAATCTTTCCAAAAACCATCCCCATGGACTTTAACAGGTCTGAGGCAATGCCAGAGCGTTCAAGCATGACCCCCATAAAGATGAAAAGGGGTACGGCCACCAGGGTAAAGTTTGTTATGACTCCCCAGATCCTCATTGGAAGCAGGTTAAAAAAATCCCAACCAAATCCTACAAGGCCAAAAAAAAGAGCTGTGCCCAAAAGGGTAAAGGCAACAGGAAAGCCTGCGAGAAGCAAAATTGTAAGGGTAAGAAACATCCAGGCAGCTAGATAATCCATTTCTACTGTCCGTCCTTCTTAAGCTTACGACCAAACAGTACACATACGTTTTTTAGCAGCATGGAAACGCCTTGAAACCACAGAAGCAAAAAGGCCACAGGAATCATTGCCTTAAGAAGATATCTTGCTGGCAGGCCTCCTGGATCCGCTGAGCCTTCATGAACCAACCAGGATGAGTGGACAAATGGCAAAGATGTCTTGATGACGAGAAAACAGCCTGGAAAAAGAAACAGCAGTGTGCCAAGAACATTGATAAAGGCCCTGGCCTTTTTGGGAAGCCTCTGATAGATCACATCAACTCGCACATGCCCATTGTGTCTGAGTGTGTAGCCAGCACCAAGAAGGAATATCAGGGCATACAGGTGCCACTGAAGCTCACCAAGGGCCACAAAGCTTATGTTAAAGCCATAACGAAGAAACACATCTATTGTGACAACAATTACAAGCAAAAAGGTGAGCCAGGAAACCCATCTTCCCATAAACTCATTGACAGAATCGATCAACTCAATAATTGTAGTAAATGCCCTTGGACATATTCGTTGCTTGTTCATGGGCATCTAAAATATACCAATGTGGCTCTAAAATAAATATTTGCTTTTTTTGAATATTGGCCTATATATTTCCATGAAAATAGAGTGAAGGGAGGAACTTAAAAAATGCGTTTGATTCTACTTGGTGGACCAGGAGCAGGAAAGGGCACCCAGGCAAAGTTCATCACGGAAAAGTATGGGATTCCCCAGATTTCTACTGGAGATATGCTCAGACAGGCAGTCAAAGAGGGTACCCAGTTGGGACTTGAGGCAAAGAAATACATGGATGCAGGAGAGCTTGTTCCTGATGACGTTATCATCGGCCTTGTAAAGGAAAGGATAAAGCAGCCTGACTGTGAAAAGGGCTTTCTCTTTGACGGGTTTCCACGTACAATACCTCAGGCTGAGGCCATGAAGGATGCTGGAGTACAGATTGATTACGTGGTGGAAATAGCAGTACCGGATGAAGAAATCATTAAGAGAATGAGCGGAAGGCGCGTCCATCTTCCATCAGGCCGAACCTATCATATCATTTACAATCCCCCAAAGGTTGAGGGTAAGGATGATGTGACAGGCGAACCCCTTGTTCAGCGCGACGACGACAAGGAAGAGACGGTCAAAAAGCGTCTTGAGATCTATCATGCCCAGACCGAACCATTGGTAGACTTCTACAAGAAGTGGGAGGCATCAGGTGATGCAAATGCACCAAAATATGTGCGCATCGATGGTGTTGGCACAGTTGATGAGATAAGAGACAGGATTTTCCAGGCCCTTGGAAATGGTAAATAGGATTATCAATGGCTTTTTATTTTTGATATAAGTTGAGTAATAATTAGCAATTAAGGCGGGTGCATGGCCCGCCTTTTTTAGTTGCTATTCCACCAGGTAAGAAGACCAAGCTCAAAGGGATGGGCAAGTTCTTTTCTGTAGGGATAGCATCTTACTGTAAAACCAATCTGTCCGCTTGACAGACACAGGAGATTGCCTCTGAAAACATAGCCTTGCTCGGTTTTTTCTCCGGTATAAAGGAGGGGAAGGGGGTGACCATCTGCAAGCTCTCCCTTTTCATCAAGATGCCCTATGTATGCATCAACCCGTATCTCCTCTGGGGAAAGTTCCCCCAAATCTACAACAGCCGTTATGGGAATTCTGTCACCAACCTTAGGGCTGTTGCTTGCAGGAAGATTTACATCTGCTATTCTCACCCGATTCCATAGAGACTGTATACGTTTTTTCCAATGAGAAAGTTCCTTAGCCTCTTTCCACTGGGTGCTTATGAAGTTGCTCCACCTTATGGCATTTGGCAGATAGAACTTGGTGCTGTACTCCTCTACCATCCTGTTGGTATTAAAGAATGGGCAGATGGTCTGGATAGAATTTTTCATCATCTCCACCCAACCGGTGGGAATGCCGTGGGCAGAACGGTTATAAAAGAGGGGCACGACCGTGTTTTCAAGTAGCTCATACAACAGTCTGCTTTCCACCTCATCCTGATACTTGTAATCTGTGTATTCTTCTCCAGCCCCTATTGCCCAACCGTTGTTGCCATTGTAGGCCTCAACCCACCATCCATCAAGGATGCTAAGATTGATACCACCGTTGGCAGTTACCTTCATACCGCTTGTACCACTTGCCTCCATAGGCCTCCTTGGGGTGTTGAGCCATACATCCACTCCCTGGACGAGATATCTTGCAACCTCTATGTCGTAGTTTTCTATGAAAACAATATGGTTTCTCAGTTCAGGCCTGTTTGCCATCTGTATGACGGTATGGATAAGCTCCTTGCCCTCTTTGTCCTTGGGGTGTGCCTTACCACTGAATATTATCTGAACAGGCCTTGATGGGTTGGTAAGGATTTCTGTAAGCCTTTTTTCATCCTTAAAGAGCAATGTGGCCCTCTTATAAGAGGCAAACCTTCTTGCAAAACCAATGGTAAGTGCTTCTGGGTCAAGGACCTCATCGGCTGCCTTTAGCTGGTACCTTGGTGCACCCTTTGCTTCAAGTTGCTTTTTTAGTCTTCTTCGTGCAAAGGATATGAGTCGGTCCCTAAGCCGTTCCCTGCTTCTCCAAAGCTCAAAGTCTGCAATATGCTCAACCCGTTTCCAGATGTTGTGATTGGTGGGTTCATCTATCCACCTTGAACCAAGATACCTTTCGTATAGACGCGACATCTCCCTTGAGAGCCATCCCAAGGTGTGAACACCGTTTGTGACGTGGGTAATGGGCACCTCGTGCTTTGGAATCTGTGGCCAGATCTTTGCCCACATGTTTCTTGAAACCTCACCGTGGAGCTTACTCACACCATTTGTCTGAGAGGCCATCTTGATGGCAAGAACTGCCATGCAGAAATCCTCCGACTGGTTGCCAGGGGTGATCCTTCCAAGATCCAGAAATGCCTCTATTCCAATACCAAGTTCATCGGCAATTCTACCAAAATAGCGTCTTATCAGGTCAACAGGGAACCTGTCTATTCCTGCTGGCACCGGGGTATGGGTAGTAAATACGCTGGTTGCCCGGACTGCCTCAAGGGCCTCGTCGAAGCTTAGATTTTCGTTCTTAATGAGTTGAATCAGGCGTTCTATGGCCATGAATGCAGAATGGCCCTCATTCATGTGGCAAACCGAAGGCACCTCTCCAAGTGTCCTTAGAAGCCTAATGCCACCTCGTCCAAGGACTATCTCCTGCTGTAGCCTTGTCTCTATGCTGCCTCCATAGAGGTGGGAGGTAATCTGTCTATCACCTTTATTGTTTAAAGGCACATCGGTATCCAGCATGTAAATCTTGACCCTGCCTACCACTATCTCCCATGCCTTACAGTAGACGTTTCTTCCATCAAGTTCCACCTGGATCATCAACTGGTTGCCATCCTTGTCCATTACCGGAGATAGAGGCATGTTGTGAAAATCGTTTGTGGGGTAGGTCTCAAGTTGCCATCCATCAGGATTCAAGTATTGCTGAAAGTATCCGTGTTTGTAAAGAAGACCAATGCCTCGCATGGGAAGGCCAAGATCACTGGCAGATTTCATGTGATCACCGGCCAAGATCCCAAGACCTCCAGAATAAAGAGGAAGACACTCGTGAAGGCCAAACTCAGCAGAAAAATATGCTATGAATCCTTTGTGGTCAGGGGATGTGACCTTATTGAACCAGGTTTGCGCTCCAAGATAGCGATCTAATTCCTCGAGCACTGACTCCATCCTTGCAAGAAAGACCTCATCCCGCTCGAGTTCTTCAAGGCGTGGCTGTTCAATGGCACCAAGCATGGCAATTGGGTTGTGGCCGGTGCTTTCCCACAGGTCCGCATCCATGTCCTTGAATAGGTAGATTGCCTCTGGCGTCCAGGTCCACCAAAGGTTCTTTGCAAGCCTTATTAGCGGTCTGAGGTTTTGAGGAAGGTTGGGGCTTATGGTGATGGTTCGGATTATTGGCATAAAAAGGCCTCTCCTTCAGCTAAATGGCAAAGGATAATAGCATCAGCATCAAAATTTGCCACGTCAATATTCGATCATTACACCTTCTGAGTCATGGGCAGTAACTGTCACCTTGTCTCCTGGCTTAAGGCCTCCGAACAATAGGGCATCTGCAATAGGATCCTTCACCTTTTCCTGGATCAGCCTCCCAAGGGGCCTTGCTCCATGCTTTGGGTCAAATCCTTTCTTTGCAAGCCACTTCCGAGCTTCCCTTGTCAGTTCTATCTCGATCCTCTTTTGCGACACTTGTTCTCGAACCTCTTTCATGAGCTTGTCCACCACAAGTTCCATAACATCTGGAGTAAGGTTCCCAAACTGAACAATGGCATCCAGTCTGTTTCTGAACTCAGGGCTGAATAGTTTTTTAACTGCCTGGACCCCCTTGCGGTTCCTGTCATCACTTGAGCCAACATGAAAGCCAATGGCCCTTGCCTCCATTTCTCTTGCCCCGATGTTCGAGGTCATTATTAGAATCACATGCTTGAAATCAGCACTTCTACCAGTGTTATCGGTAAGTTTTGCATAATCCATTACCTGAAGAAGTATGTTGAAGATGTCTGGATGTGCCTTTTCAATCTCATCAAGAAGCAAGACACAGAATGGATGCTTTCTTATTGCCTCTGTCAAAAGTCCGCCCTGATCAAAGCCTACGTATCCTGGAGGAGCACCAATCAAGCGGGCAACTGCATGCTTTTCCATATACTCACTCATGTCAAAGCGTTGGAAATGAATGCCAAGGACCCGTGCAGTCTGCCTTGCAAGTTCTGTTTTGCCAACACCCGTTGGACCTGTAAACAGGAAGGACCCGATTGGTTTGTCTGGATGGGTCAGGCCTGCCCTTGAACGTTTTATTGCCTTTACCACCGTTCTAATTGCATCATCTTGACCAAAGACAACGGATCTAAGTCTGGGCTCAAGCTCCTCAAGCCTTGCAAGGTCAGATTTTGTAAGATTCTTTGCGGGTATGTTTGCCATCTTGGCAATCACATTTTCCACATGTCTAATGGTGATTGTGGCCGGGCCTTCGTCAACTGGCCTGTTCAACCTGACAAGGGCAGCCGCCTCGTCTATAATGTCTATGGCCTTGTCAGGAAGATGCCTGTCACCAATGTATCTCGCTGAAAGTTCTGCTGCGCCCCTTATGGCACTCTTTGTGTACTTTACGTTGTGGTGTGTCTGATAATGACGTTTAAGGCCATGGAGAATCTTGATGGTCTCTTCAATTGAAGGTTCCTTTACGTCTATCTTCTGAAAGCGCCTTGAAAGGGCCCTGTCCTTTTCAAAGAAGTTACGAAACTCTTCGTAGGTGGTGGAGCCAATGCAGCGAATTTCTCCGCTTGCAAGAACAGGCTTCAAGATATTTGATGCGTCGAGAGAACCTCCACTTGTGGCACCTGCTCCTACAATGGTGTGAATTTCGTCAATAAACAGTATGGCATTGTCCTTTTGGGTAAGCTCCTGAATAACATCCTTGAGCCTTTGTTCAAACTCGCCCCTGTATTTCGTCCCAGCAAGGAGGGCACCTAAGTCAAGGGCGTAGATCTCCACGTCTTTAAGGGCAGGAGGTACCTCCTTCTTCCATACCTTCCAGGCAAGTCCCTCAGCAAGGGCAGTCTTGCCAACCCCTGGATCACCAACGAATATGGGGTTGTTTTTTCTCCGCCTGCAAAGAATTTGCATTGTACGTTCAAGCTCCTGCTCCCTGCCAATTAGGGGATCTATCCTTCCGGATGCTGCCTTATCAAGAAGGTTTACTGTGAAACGGCAAAGGCTTGAATCGCTCTTTGGTGCCTGCACCACCTGGCCGGCTTGGTCACCGGCCTCTTCCTTTTCATCATGTTTTGAATCAAAGGAGTTTTCTCCCACCTTGGCAATGCCGTGCGAGATGTAGTTCAAGATATCAAGCCTGCTTATGCCTTCCTGCTTAAGGAAATAAACTGCATAAGAGTTTTCCTCAGTCATGAGCGCACTTAGAAGATCACCTATGTCCGCCTCTTCCTTGCCTGCAGACTGAACATGCATGATGGTCTTTTGAAGGACCCGTTGCAGGGATGTGGTAGGTTGCGGAGTTTCGTTTTTCCCGCTTGACAGCTGCTCAAGATGGGTATTGAAAAAATTTTCTATCCTCATCTTCAGCCTTTTTAGATCTCCCCCGCAGGCGGTTATGAGCTCTTCGCCCTTTTCATGATGAATTATGGCAAAGAGCAAGTGCTCTAAGGAAAGATATTCATGATTTCTCATATGGGCTTCCCGTGCAGCAGCCCCTAACATGAGTTCAACATCTTTGCTTATCATTGGTTACCTCATTGAATAATCAGAAGTTCCAGTCAAATTTTTCATTAACAAATTACACCTTCTCCATGGTGGCCAACAGAGGAAATCCTGCAGCCCTGGCCCTGGCGTGCACTGTATCGACTTTCGTCTCTGCAATCTCTGCAGGATACACGCCACATTCTCCCACTCCGCGATGATGAACATGAAGCATAATGGCAGTGGCCTCTGCTGGAGTCTTGTGAAAAACGTCTTCGAGTATCTTAACGACAAAATCCATAGTGGTGTAATCATCATTGTGAAGAAGGACCTTGAACCTTGGAGGCTCTTTTACCTCATCCTGAACCTTTTCCTTTTTCTTTATGTCAAAGCCTGTCTTCGACATATCTAAAAACCTTCTCCTTTACTCAAATGCACAAGATACTCCTTGTTCCCCTTAGCACCTTTAATGGGAGAATCCATTACACCATTTACTTTAAGCCCCATGGAATTTGAAAAAAAATTCGTAAGTTCCTTTACCACCTTGGTTCTAACCTCTTCATTTCTGACTATGCCGCCTTTTCCAACTGCCGATGGGCCTGCTTCAAACTGTGGCTTAATAAGAGCGATAATATCAAATAAATCATGTCGCATCAGTGGCACCACTGCCGGTAACACCAGCTTAAGTGATATAAAGGATACATCCACAACTGCAATATCTGGAGGCGGTTCAAAAAGCTGCCTGTCCACATGACGTATGTTCGTCTTCTCAAGATTGACAACGTCTTTTCTGTTCCTGAGCGACCAATCGAGTTGACCGTAACCTACATCTACAGCATAGACCAAAGTTGCACCACTTTGAAGAAGACAGTGTGTGAAACCTCCAGTAGAGGCCCCAACATCAATACATATCCTTGATTCAACGTTCACATTAAACCTTTTTAGGGCAGCCTGAAGCTTTAGCCCACCTCTGCTAACAAAAGGGCAGGCCTTGGATTTTAAGATAATATCGTCGTCTTCTGATACAAGGTGTCCTGCCTTTGAAACAATCTGATGGTTGACAGTTACGCTGCCTGCCATTATGAGGGCCCTGGCCTTGGACCTTGTTTCCACAAGGCCCCGTTCTTTCATTGCTATGTCAAGTCTAAGCCTTTTTTTTGCCATCTGTCCATTTTTCATGGTAAGGTTACCATAATTTTAAGATTCTTTGGAGTGCATGGAAATGTCTGTCAACAAGGATCAGGTTATAGAGGCCTTAAAACAGGTAAAAGATCCGGAACTTAACAAGTCCCTTGTTGAATTGGGCATGATTAAGGATGTAGAGATTGCCGGCTCAAATGTTAGGGTTACCGTTGCACTTACCATGGCTGGCTGCCCCTTAAAGGACAAAATAAAAAGTGACGTAAAGGCAGCGGTATCGAAGTTACCAGGTGTAGATCAGGTCAGCGTTGTCCTTACCACTATGACCTCTGCCGAAAGGGCAAAGCTCTTTGGACAAGAACCCTCTGAGATGGAAGGCATGAAGGGGGTAAAGAATGTCATTGCCATTGCAAGTGGCAAAGGAGGAGTGGGAAAAAGTACCGTTTCTGTAAACCTTGCTGCAGCGCTTTCGCATAAGGGATTTAAGGTAGGGATACTTGATGCTGACATGCACGGGCCTGATATTCCGATCATGCTTGGCATAAAGGAGCGTCCTGTGGGTTCAAAGGGCATGCTCTTTCCTTTGGAAAAATACGGTATCAAGATGATGTCAACAGGCGTACTGGCTGGAGAGGGAACTCCAATAGTGTGGCGAGGCCCCTTGGTAAACAAGGCCATAAAGGAGTTTCTTGGACATGTTGCCTGGGGCGATCTTGATTTTCTCATCGTCGATCTTCCCCCTGGGACTGGCGATGCGCCACTTACGGTTGCAACCACTATTCCCATTAAGGGAGTGATTATTGTAACA
Source organism: Deltaproteobacteria bacterium (assembly GCA_026985565.1). Classification (GTDB taxonomy): domain Bacteria; phylum Desulfobacterota; class Dissulfuribacteria; order Dissulfuribacterales; family QOAL01; genus JAADCZ01. The sequence goes on along the minus strand of JALSQG010000167.1, from coordinate 13,371 downwards.
ACCCCGCAAAAGGTGGCCCTTTCAGATGTAAGACGATCGGTGGGGCTGTTTTTGAAACATGACATTCCAATATTAGGCATTGTAGAGAATATGTCTTATCTGAAAGTACCAGGAAGTGAGGAGGTCATGGACATATTTGGAAGTGGAGGAGGAGAGAAGGTGGCAAAGGCCTTCAAGTTGCCACTTCTTGCCAAGATTCCCATAGAGCCCGAGATAAGAAAGGGAGGAGACGAGGGGAAACCGGTTGCTTTGGAAGAAAATGAAAAATCAAGTGCCTTTTATGAATTAGCCGAGAAGGTGATGGATATTTTAGAGAAAAAAAGTCAGGTACAGAAAGACAAGACAACAGGGTAGGGGATGTGAATCAGCATAAACTGGAAAAAGATGAACTTTTTGACCTTATAGTCTTAAATTTTCCCGTTGGCCTCATCATTATTGACAGGGAAGAGGTGATCCTGGAATTTAATCCTGCAGCAGAAAGGATAACAGGATACAAAAAAGAGGAGGTCATGGGCAGGAACTGTCATGAGGTTCTTCCCGGTATCCCATGTCACCTAAAAGACGCACAGAAAAAGTTAGCAACGGAAAAAGACAAGATATTTATTCACATCGAGGGCACCATAACCCACAAAAATGGTCACGAAATACCTGTTAGATACACTGCAGCACCACTTGTAAAGGACTCGGAGCTTAAAGGTGCCATAGCCATCTTCCGGGAGGTTACCAAGGAAAAACAACTTGAACAGCACCGAAGGGTGCTTATTTCCATGTTTGCCCATGACCTTAAGGGCCCCCTTGCAATAGCCGGTGGCCTGCTTCTGCGGCTTAGGCAAGGAAAGGCAGGCCCCTTGACCGATAAACAGGTGCAATATCTTGACACCATTGTCAAGGAGATAGGAAAGGTAGATCGCTACATAAAAAGTTTTCTTGATATAGTAAGAATGGAGGCGGGTCAGATCAGTCTTTCAAAAGAACTTTGTGATATGAACAGCCTCATAAGTGAATTACTAAAAGACGTGGAGATAAAGGCCAAACAGAAAAAAATGGTGATCCGCATGGACATTCCTGAGGATTTGCCCCTGGTATATGTGGACAAGGACAAGATCCAGCGGGTGATCTACAACCTGCTTGACAACTCCATTAAGTACTCTCCCGAAGGCTCAGAAATTACAATTACATGCAAGGACATTGGCGATTCCATTTTATGCAGGGTGGAGGATTCCGGACCTGGAATAGCTGACGAGGATCTGCCATATATTTTTGATCCTTTCTACAGGGCAAACTACTCAGATTCAGTTGAAGGTACAGGCATAGGACTGGCCATTGTAAAAACCATAATAGAGGCCCATGACGGCAAGGTTTGGGTAAAAAACAAGAGACCTCCGGAGCATGGAGCCATATTCTCATTTACCATTCCTAAGGCAGGTCAGGACAATTTCTTTAAAAAAGAGCTAATATCGGCCAAAAAACTTTAAGGCTATAAAAAAGGCACCGATAGAAATAAAAAAACGGTGCATCATGGATTCAAAAGGGCTTGTAAAATACAAAAAAGACGTTGATAAGGAATTTATCCTTTACTCAGAGGCCTTTTTTAAGGAGGCTAAAAGAGAGCTTGCAAGAATCGACAGGTATGGCGGTACAACCACGTTTGTCCTCATTGATCCGATTATTGATTCAAGCGAATCAATCGATGATTATATAGAATTTTTATATCATGCCATCAAAAACGAATTAAGATGCTCGGACAGTCTTTATCTCCTTTCTAATCACCGACTATGTGCCATACTTTCAAACACCCATGAGGCAGGGGGCGATCAAGCCGTCTATAGGATCAAGAGGCGCATTTCTGCCATTTCCAAAATAAACGATCAACCGGTTGCCATGTCAGTAGGGACAGTCAGCGTATGGCCTGGCCACTTTAACAGTGTAGAAGATCTTATAAATGAACTTGAAAATGATCTTAAACGGGATAGGAAATGTCAATTTCTCCCTGATAAGGCCTTACACGTTGAACGACCATTGGTATGCATACTTTCCGAAAACGAAAGTCCACTTGAGCTCATCTCAAGACTGTCGAGCAACTTTCAGATATCCCAATCTCAAGAAGATGTTGCAAATGCCCAAATGGTAATTGTTGGGAGAGATAGCAGCAGCCTTATCACTAATTTAATACGGAAAAATGGTAAATTAAATCACAAAATTACACTGACTACTGATGATCGTGAACTTGTTATATACTCTTCACGGAAGGTGGATGCTTCAAGGATAGTCTCTGTTCTTTATGGCCCTCAAGAAGGTGTTCGTGTAGATCATAAAAAGTATAAAGACGTACTTTCTTCAATTGGATCCTCGACCCATCAATTGAACCAACCGCTTCAAATAATGATGGGAAAGCTTGAGATATTGCAACTCGATATTTGCTCGGACAGGGAAATTTCCAAGGAACAACTAAAGGAAACCATAAGCGAGATAAAAGAACAGGTCCATTACGCTGCTGAAATTAACAACAAGATAAATCGTCTTTCAAAACTTTGACCCCGAAAGGGCCTTAGGCCCTTAAAATCTTTTTACAAAAAAATAAGGCTTAAGGTGAGGATCTGTGGCCTTAGGCTACTATTAGCTGATTTTATAAGATATTTTATTTTACATAATGTATCTTATGCGACAAAATTTAGATAGCTCAAAAACCACCCACCTTTTAAAGAACGGCCCTTCATACCCTTCCTGCTTCGCATTTATTTTAAACGTATGTGCTTGCCAAATGGTGCCTCACATGCCACCAGAACGTATTTATTTTGTTACTTAAACTAAGGGCACGATATAGCTATGCAAAAAATACGTTTTAAAGCCTTATTACATGGCAATATTGATCATATTTATAATGTTTTATGCGTAGAAAAAGGAAAAAGGGGTGAAAATTCACCCCTTTTCCGTGGGGAGGAGAGGAGGAGAAGAAAGATTACCCAAGGTCTTTTATAAGGTCTTTCATCATAGCATTTGCAACCTTTTCAGCATCGACCTTATAATTGCCGCTTTGTACCCGTTCCTTAATCATTTCCAGTTTTTCAGCCCTTTGTGGTTCCTGGGCTTTCATGGTATCAGATACCTTGTTTAAAAGCTTTGATTGAGAAGAGATCTGAACAGTGTCAGTCTCCACTGCGCCCTTCTTTTCTGTCTTGGTAACATCCTGTTGGGCCTGCTTTTCGGCAACTGCCTGGGTGTTCAAATATTTTTCAATCTGGAGTCCATTTCCCTGATCACCGATTTTCATTTTTTGTCTCCATTTTCATTATTATAAAGGCCTTCAATTATATTTCTAAGATCATCGAAGGACAACTCTTCTATTTTCTCTTTCGAATTCCCGTCCAAAATCTTAAATTTGAAACCAGATTTCTTGTTTTTCTGCGGGATGATGTCTATTTGTCCCTTAAATTTTTCTCCTATCTTTGCCACCAACTCTTCATCAAGGGTTAGCCCTCCCTTGTCATTTCCATTATGGTGACTACTTATCTTACTTGCAAGACCATTTCCGATTTCGTTCATGAGCTGCTTCCTTTTGGCCTCTGCTGAGATCTCTATGGTATCAGGAGATTGACGTTGGCCTTTGGGCAGCTTTATTTTGGCAAGACTCCTCCTTCCGAGCCTTTGGCCATAGGCCTTTATAACATGTTGTATATGAAAGGAGGAAACGTTCATTTTTGCCTCACACTGACAATTTTTGTCTGTTTTGTTCCTTGTTTTTCTGTTTAACTACTCGGTTTTTTTGGCAATAAACTTTAATTTCCTTAGTCTGTTTTCTATACTTTGGATAGAAAGAAAAAATTGGTGTTTTATTTTGGTGTTGATTATATAGAAATGCAAAAAATTTCAGGTAGCTTTAACGTCATGAAGTACATTTTTGGGCCAGTTCCGTCAAGGAGACTTGGATATTCATTGGGGGTCGATGTTCTTCCCTCCCAAAAGACATGCAACATGAACTGTATCTACTGTGAGCTTGGACGAGGTCACAAGACATTTTCCAGGCCTTCTTACTGTCCGCCTGCAGAGGATATCATTTTTGAAGTAGAAAATTACTGTGTCAAAAACCGTGATTTTGACTGCGTAACCGTTACTGCATCAGGGGAGCCCACCCTACATGAAGACCTCCCAACAATCCTTTCAAACATCAAAAAGTTGACATCCAAACCCTTGGTTGTACTCACAAATTCTTCTACCCTTAGTAAAAATAGCATAAGGAAGGCTCTTGAACAGGTGGATCTTGTTCTACCATCTCTTGATGCAGCCACCGTGAAAGGCTTTAGAAGCATAAACAGGCCTCATCCTGATTTGGATATAGAACGCATTATTGAGGGTCTTTCAAATCTGAGAAAGACAATGCGAGGCCAAATGTGGCTTGAAATATTATTGGTGTCAGGCATGAATGATACCACTAAGGAGCTTTACGCTTTAAAGGATGCACTATCCAGGATAGCTCCTCATAAGATACAGCTTAATACAGTAGCAAGGCCTCCTGCTGAGTCATGGGCAAGGCCTGTGCCATCAAGTAGATTAAAGGAGATATGTAAATTTTTTGGGAAAAGTGCAGAGATAGTGATAGACTTTCACACTCAAATGCAAAGGGCCAACAAGATTATCTTAGAATCAGAGATAATGGATACGCTTAAAAGACGCCCTCTTTCTCTGGAAGACTTGAGGGTACTTTTTGGTATGTATGATGGCACTGAAACCGTACTAAGACGGCTTCTTAACAATGGAATTGTCCAGGAAAGGCACGTAAAAGGGCGTACCTTTTTTGTGGCCATTAACGAACATGTATGAGATATGAGCTACATACCTGAAGGTAAACCTGTTTCTGCATCAAAGATTGTGCTGACCCAAGTGATGCTTCCTGAAGATACAAATTCTGCAGGAAACGTCCATGGCGGCACCATCATGAAGCTTGCTGACAATGCAGCCTTTGTGGTTGCAAGCAGGCACTGTAGAAGCAATGTAGTAACTGCATCTGTGGATCGCATTGATTTTCTTGCACCTGTCTATATTGGTGACTTGCTTATTCTTAGTGCGCGTCTAAACTGGACCGGGCGTGCTTCAATGGAGATAGGCATAAAAATAGAGGCAGAGGACCTATTTACCGGAAACGTCAGACATGTGGCAACTGCCCTTCTTACTTTTGTTGCCCTTGATGAAAAAGGTCGGCCCAAGCCTGTGCCTCCACTTATTTTGGAAACCGATGAAGATAAAAAGGAGTTTGAAAAGGCACGAAAAAGGGCTGAAATCAGAAAAAAAACAAGAAAGATTACGTAATCAAAAAATTTAAAGATATCCATGTCAACCAAAAAGAAAAAGGGGGCAAAAACCCCAAAAAATAGTAAAATCCTGATAAATGCCTTGGCACCAGAGGAGTGCCGTGTAGCCCTTGTAGAAAGCGGGCGCCTTGAGGCCTTTGAACTCGAGGGCTTGGGGTATGAAACGACCAAGGGTAACATTTATAAAGGCAAGATAGTCAACGTTGAGACAAGCCTCCAGGCAGTATTCGTGGATATAGGACTAAATCGAAACGGCTATTTACCTTTTGAGGAAGTGCATCCAGACTATTACGGATATGCTGAGGACAGGAACAGCATTGCCAAACTGCTGAAAAAGGGTCAGGACATACTGGTGCAGGTGGTAAAAGAGGAAACCCCTCTAAAGGGCGCATATGTAACCACCTATCTTTCTTTGCCTGGCAGATTCCTCGTTCTCATGCCAGGAAACCCGCATGTAGGTGTGTCTCGTAAGATAGAGGATGAAAAAGAAAGGCAAAGGCTAAAGAAGATTCTAAAACAGGTTAAGCTTCCTGAAGGTGTTGGAATAATAGCCCGCACAGCAGCCTACAAGGCTACAAAGGCAGAAATCTTAAAGGATCTCCGGTATCTTACCAGGCTTTGGAACAGTCTAAAGAAATCTGCAAAGACTGCCCCTACCCCTTCCCTTCTTTATCGTGACAGAGAGCTTACCACAAGGTTTTTGCGTGACTATCTGACAAAGGACGTTTCTGAAATCATAGTTGATCACAGGGAGACCTTTGAGCGAATCAAAAACTTTTTGAGAATCATAGCGCCAAGACAGGTTTCAACCCTTACGCTTTATCAGGAAGAAAGGCCGCTTTTTGAACGTTTTAACATTGAAAACCAGATTGAACAGGTTTTCCAGCCCAGGGTCAACTTACCATCTGGTGGCTACATAATCATTGAGCCTACAGAGGCAATGGTCTCTATAGATGTGAATTCAGGTAAAAACATCAAGGAAAAGGATCTTGAAGATACTGCCCTTGCCACAAATCTTGAGGCAGCAGAAGAGATTGCACGACAGCTTAGACTCAGAGACCTTGGAGGGATAATAGTAATCGACTTTATAGACATGAAAAACAAGGCCAACAGGGCCTTGGTGGAAAAGAGGTTGAGACAGAGTCTAAAAAAGGACAAGGCAAAGACCGAGATTGCCAGGATCTCAAGATTCGGTTTGCTTCAACTCGTTAGACAGAAGCTGAAAAGCCCTGTAAAGACCCTGAGTTATGTAAAATGTCCCTACTGTAAAGGTGCTGGCCTTATAAAATCCGTAGAGTCCTTGGCCGTGCTGTACATAAGACAAATAGGGAGCAAACTTTCAAGAAAACATGGAGCAAGGGATGGACTTCAGAGACTTGTTCTTGAAGTACCGCCGGCAGTGGCTTCATACCTTTTGAATAAAAAACGTGCCGAGCTATTAAGGCTTGAGGAATCTTATGGGATACAGATTCAGATTGAGCCAAAGGAGCGGCTGGGAGCCGAGGACTATTATCTCTATTTTGCAAAGGAATAGATAAAAAATGAAAGAGCTAATAAATGACGTACCAAGCTATATCAAGGAGCTTGTCCCCTACCCTCCTGGCAAACCCAAGGATGAACTTGAGCGGGAATATGGAGTTACCGATGCCATTAAGCTTGCTTCAAATGAAAACGATCTTGGGCCATCTCCCAAGGCAGTTGCGAGGATCGGACATATACTGAATGAGCTTCACCGCTATCCTGATGGAAGTTGCTACTATCTCAAGCAAAAACTTTCTGAAATCTATGGTGTCCATCCTGAAAATCTGGTGATTGGAAACGGTTCCAATGAGCTTATAGACTTTCTCTGCAGGGTCTTTATTAGAAAGGGAAGGAATGCAATCAGCAGCCGTCCAAGCTTTCTTGTTTATCATAAGATGGTCCAGATAGCAGGTGGAGAAAACAGGGTTGTCCCACTAAAGAACGCCGTTCACGATCTTGATGCCATTGCTTCAAGGGTGGATGAAAACACTCGTCTGATCTTTCTTGACAATCCCAACAATCCCATGGGTACTGTAATCAGAGAAAAAGACATGGAAAGATTCCTCCATAAACTTCCGCCAAATCTTCTTGTGGTTATGGACGAGGCCTATGGGGAGTTTGTAAGACCTGGAACGGATTGGGCTCAAGGAAGGAATTTTATTGAACAGGACGAACGGATTGTGGTTTTACGCACCTTTTCTAAGGCGTTTGGGCTTGCCGGTCTGAGGGTGGGCTATGGTATAATGCACAAAGAGGTGGCTAAGCTTTGTGACAGGGTCCGGCAACCATTTAATGTGAATCTTCCTGCTCAAGAAGGGGCGCTTGCCGCACTTTCAGACCAGAAGCACCTGGAGGCAACCCTTGAAAACACATGGCAGGAGATGATAAGACTTTATAAAGAAGTAGAAGGGCTTGGCTGCACCCCATTTGAGAGTAACACCAATTTCATGTTGATCGATACAAAAAGAAATGCAGGCCAGGTTTTTGAGGCCATGCTCCGAAAGGGTGTAATCATAAGATCCATGGAATCTTACGGATTCCCTACTTTTGTGAGATTGACGGTTGGCACAAAGGAAGAGAATGAACGTTTTGTAAAGGCATTTGCCCAGGTCCTCAAGGAAATTCCAAAAGTTCAGGGGGGAGGATAATGGCTCGACCACCAAAATGCAGGCTCGTAGGCAGGGAACCCTCAGTCACCTACTTTAAACCAAGGGGCATTCCTTTAAGAGACTTAGACGAGGTGACATTGACTGTTGAAGGCCTTGAGGCCCTTCGTCTTAGCGAAATCGAAGGTCTTGACCAGGATGCTGCAGCAGAAAGAATGGGAATTTCCAGGCAGACCTTTGGCCGCATACTTGCTGAAGCAAGACGAACAGTGGCACTTGCCGTTGTAGAGGGACTTGGCCTTAGAATAGAGGGAGGAAACTATAAACTTGTCTCTCATCATCTTAGATAATTTTCCATGGAAAGCACAATAATATTCAGTGGCACAAAGATATTACTAAAGAAAGGAGACATAACCAAAGAAGAGGTTGACGCAATAGTAAACGCTGCCAACTCGAGGCTCCTTGGGGGCGGAGGTGTGGATGGGGCCATACATAGGGCAGCAGGGCCATCGCTACTGGCCGAGTGTAAAAAGATAGGCTGGTGCGAGCCTGGAGATGCAGTGGTAACGGGCGGGGGCAATCTGAAAGCAAAATATGTTATACATACGGTTGGTCCTATCTGGAAAGGAGGCCATCTTAGGGAAACAACAGTCCTTGAAAACGCCTACTGGAATAGTCTTAAACGGGCCAAAGACAAGGGAGTAAAAACCATTTCATTTCCTGCTGTAAGCACAGGCGCTTATGGCTTCCCAATCGATCTTGCAGCGAAAACGAGCCTTTGTACTGTCAAAAGGTTTCTTGAAAAATATCCCAGCTCCTTTGAGGAAATAAGGTTCGTCCTTTTCAGCAACAAGGTCTTTGACGCCTTTGAAAAGGCCCTCAAAATGTGCTTTACTGCCAAATAAAAAGCCGGCACAAGGGCCGGCCCACTTTTTCAATGTTCATCTCAGGCGATTATTAGCTACATCCACCACAGGTTCCGCAACCGCCCTGCGGATCAGTATCACAACCGCAACCGCCAGCAAGATTTGCCATTTCAGCAAAGGACGGCTCCCTTACATCCACGATGTCAATGTCAAAATGAAGGGTCTGACCAGCAAGTGGATGATTGAAATCAGCCTTCACCATGTCATCGTTGACTTCCTTTACGGTAAAACGAACGGGCCCGTGGGGAGACTGGGCTTCAAAGGGCATACCTGGTTCAATATCCATCCCTTCTGGGAAATTGGACCTTGGTATTTCCCTTACAAGATCTTCTCGCGATTCACCATATGCATCTTCCGGGCTGATGGTAAGAGATACGCTGTCACCTGCCTTTTTCCCCTTGATGCCATCCTCGAGGCCTTTTATCACCTGACCAGAACCAAAAACGAAACCAAAGGGTTCTTCCGGTGTGGTCTGGTCTATAGTCTCTCCAGAATCCAGTTTTAGGGTGTAGTTGATCGTTACGTAACTTTTGTCCTTAATTTCCATTTCTTTCTCCTAACTGATTTTTGATCCAAGAAACTTACGAAGGAAGTTTTTGGAGATTGATTGAATTTGTGACATTTTCTGTTCGCTGTTTTCACATAGTAAGTATAAACAAGTTTGAGGTCAAGGAGAAATGGCACAAAATTTATATTTGAAGTTCCTAACGCCTTCTTTTTCTACGAAGAATGTATTTTTTGACTGCCCGGTTGTGCTCCTTTAGGGTTGTTGAAAAATAGTGGGTCCTGTTCCCCTTTGATACAAAGTAGAGATAGTTCGTGGTCTTGGGATAAAGGACTGCCCTAATGGAAATTAGGCCTGGGTTACATATGGGGCCCTTTGGAAGGCCGTATCTCGTATAGGTGTTATAAGGTGTGGCCTTTCTAAGATCCTTCCAGCTAAGCCTTCTTTTCTTTATCCTTGTTTCAACCAAAATGCCATACTTGACAGTAGGATCTGCCTGAAGGGGCATGCCTTTTTTTAACCTGTTCCAGAACACGCTTGCAATAATAGGCTTTTCCTCTTGTACTGCCGCCTCAAGCTCAACAATGGAGGCAAGGGTTACGATTTTTTGCACTGAGACACCAAGCTCCTTTGCCCGCTTGTCAAAGCCGTTTTCCTTCCAAACCTTCCAGAAATGGCTCACAAAGGTCTTTACCATGTCTGTCTCCCTGGAGCCCTTTGACAAAAAATAGGAATCTGGAAAAAGATATCCCTCAGCGCTTTCAGCCTGGATATCAAGGTGTTTTAAAAACTCTTTGTCAGTAACTACAGATAGAAACGTGCTTTTCTTTGCAAGAGATGCCCTTTGAAGCAGGTCTGCTATCTGGAACATGTTGTAACCTTCTGGTATTGTAACAAGATGTTGAACCACCTTACCGGAAACAAGGATCTGAAGAATCTTTTCCGGTGTCATGGAGGGGCTAAGCTTGTATTCTCCCGCCTTGATGAGGCCTGCTTGCTTCTTGTACCAGGCGAGGAGATAGAATATCTCTTTTGACCTAATAAGCCCTTTTTCCTCAAGGCGTTTTGCAACATCTTTAAAGGATGTGCCCTTTGGAATTTCAACCACAATGTAGGACGGAACTGTTGAAACGGGTTGGATCAGCTTTTTTACATAACCGTAGCCCAAGTAACAGGATAGAAACAAGAGGTATAAAAAAAAGACGAATTTCAGATTAAAGAGAAGTTTCATGATGAAAGATAACAAATTTTTCTGGTTATTCCTCGTACTTATATTGCTTTTTTATTTTTTCATCTCATTAACGTCCAAAAGCCGATATCCGTGAATCTTCAATCCATCGAGTTTCGGTGGTAAATCTTCCAAAGTGTCTGGCACCTGTGGTTCTAAAAAGGCCTTTATTCGCCCAGACAAAACACCCGAGGTAAAAAACCTGCGGTAGATACTAATAACAATGAAAGGTTTCATGCGAAAGTGGGCTATATAAAAAAAGAGGTGAATAGAAAGGTTGGAAAGGCTATTCACCAATTTGGTCTCCTAAACCAAGGCGACTCAATCATGGTAGCGGTTTCAGGAGGTACTGATAGTCTTGCCATGCTCCATTTCCTTGCCAAGTGGCAGAAAAAGGCCCCGATTGATTTTCATTTAATTCCTGTATATCTCGAGATGGGCTTTAACAAGGCAACATGTTGGCCCCTTCTAAAGGCAGTTTTTGAAAAATTGAACCTTCCTTATTACATGGAGGAGACATCCATCGGGCTTTATGCCCACAGTGATGAAAACAGAGGAAAAAGCCCATGCTTTATATGCGCTTGGCGAAGGAGAAAAAGGCTCTTCGAGTTAACACAGATCCTCGGATGCAACAAGATTGCCCTTGGGCACACCCTGGATGATGTTATTGAAACCTTTTTCTTAAATATGTGTTATAGCGGTGAGATGAGCACAATGCTTCCGAGACAGGTCATGTTCAATGGACTTGTGACCATAATCAGACCCCTAACCCTTGTGGAAAAAAGTGCTCTGCAAAGACTCTCGCCACTACTTGGTATTACATCATGCGCAAATCTTTGTCCGTCTGCCAAAGTGAGCAAGAGAAGCCATATACGCAAGACACTGGGCTTTATTTACAATCAGGACAAAAAGATAAAGGGGAATATAGCAAAGGCCATCTTCAACATACGGAAAGAATATCTTCCTTGACTACCGCCCCCTGGCGTATGATTACTGGAACATCCCCACAACAGTCCACAATTGTTGAAGAAGGTCCCTCTGGTATTGCACCGGCATCAAGAAAAAAGTCAGGCATGGGATCAACGAGTTGCGCCTTTACCTGAGAAATGGTCTTTGTTAGCCCTTTTCCGGAAATATTGGCGCTTGTTCCCGTTACGGCACCGCTAACCCTTTCAATCACTTTTTGGGCAACTGGATGACTGGATACCCTCACCCCAACCTTTTTGGTTCCGGCTGTAAGAAAAGGACTTGCTTTGCTTGAGGCTGGAAGAAGAAGGGTAAGGGGGCCTGGCCAAAATCGTTTCATGAGTTCAAACACATATGCATGAACCCCCTCAAGCTCGACAGGGGCCTGATCAATGGAATTTACCAAAAGAAGAAGGGGCTTGTTCCTTGGCCTTTTTTTGATCTCATAGATCCGTTCAAGGGCCTTTTGAAACCTTGGGCTTGCAGCAAGACCGTAAGCTGTTTCCGTAGGTATAACACAAACCCCTCCCCTTCTGATTACTCTCGCCGCTTCATCTATCAGCGCATCTAAATCGGTAATAACCGTTGCTTCCTTCATGTAAGACCATAAGACTATTTCAAACAATCCTCTCGGTTAAGCTTCCTTATCTTCTCTTCCTGGCTTTTTCTAAAGTCCTTGAGCCTGTCTCTAAGCGATTGATCGCTAAGAGCAAGAATCTCTATGGCAAGTAGAGCAGCATTTTTTGCCCCTGCCTTTCCAATACCCATTGTTGCAACTGGAATTCCAGGAGGCATTTGAACCGTTGCCAAAAGTGCATCAAGCCCTTTTAGGGAGCTGCTATCTATCGGAACACCTATAACTGGAAGTGTGGTATGGGATGCCAAAACCCCGGCAAGATGGGCTGCCATACCTGCTCCTGCGATAACGACCTTTATCCCCCTGTCCATTGCAGACTTTGCAAAACCTGATGTAAGATCAGGGCTTCTGTGGGCAGAAAGGACGTTTATTTCGTATGTTACACCAAATTCATCAAGTATTTCTGAGGCCTTTTTCATTACCTTGGAATCTGATTTACTTCCCATTACTATTGCTACCCTTGGTGATGCAAGATGTTTTAGGGCCTTTTGTCCAATGTCTCGCCTGTAATGCATTCCTTCCCAGCTAATCTTTTCGACTGCATCATACGCCCTGTCTATGGCCTCTTTTATGGTCTTGCCAAGGGCCGTGACTCCAAGAACCCTGCCACCGGCAGTGACATATTTGCCATCTTTTAATGCGGTTCCTGCATGAAACACCATAACATCTTGCATCTTCTCAACCAGATCCAACCCCTTTATTACCTTGCCTTTTTCATACTTGCCCGGATAGCCTTTTGAGGCCAGGACTACGCATACAGCTGCCCTGTCATCCCATTCAAGTTTAAGTTTACTGAGCCTGCCATCAATAGCAGCTTCGATAACATCTACGAGATCTGTCTTAAGACGCATCAAGATAGGCTGTGCCTCGGGATCGCCAAAGCGGCAATTAAACTCAAGGACCTTGGGTTCGCCACCCTTGATAATAAGCCCACCGTATAGAACGCCTTTGTAAGGATGGCCTTCTTGTGCCATGGCCTTGACAGTGGGAACCATTATTTCTTCCATAATCCTGTCAAAGAGGTTTGGTGTAACAACTGGGGCGGGAGAATAAGCGCCCATTCCTCCTGTGTTGGGCCCCTTGTCCCCGTCATAAACAGCCTTATGATCCTGGGAGGTTGCAAGGGGAAGCACATTCATACCATCTGTTATTGCCATGAATGATGCCTCTTCTCCC
>JALSQG010000166.1 GCA_026985565.1 Deltaproteobacteria bacterium | reverse complement strand
AAAGAGGCCTCAAAGAGAAGGCCATCCTTGGCCTGCTCTGTCTTCAGGGTTTTAAGCCCCTTATACAAAAAAAAGGATGATGAAAAAAATATGGCAGCGAAAATAAAAAGATAGACCAAGGCATGCCTTAAGCCACTGCCCCTGGCTTTCATAACTCGTCTGCCTTGAATCTGTAACCGACTCCCCTTACTGTTTCTATCAGGCAGCCAGCTTTTCCGAGCTTCTTTCTGAGGCCATGAATCTGGACATCCACGGCCCTGTCTGTAACTTCGTAGCCAGTTCCCCTTATCTCATCAATTATCTGCTGCCTTGAAAAGACCCGTTCCGGACGTTGGGCAAGGAATTTAAGTATATTGAATTCGCTAACTGTCAGCTCTATCTTTTCTCCTCCAACCGTAGCCCTGTGCAGGTCAAGATCAACCACCAGACCCATGGGGAGATCCAACCTGTTACGCTTTGTCAGCGTCCTGTTTTCCGTTTCCTGCTTTCTTCTAAGATGCGCCTTTACCCTGGCAATCAGGACCTTTGGACTGAAGGGTTTTGTTATGTAGTCATCTGCACCTGTGTTGAGTCCTTCGATAATGTCTATTTCTTCAGATCTCGCAGTTAGCATGATGATGGGAACAGTTCGCCCATTTGGTTCCTTTCTGATAATTTGACATACATCCAGGCCGCTTTTCCCTGGCAGCATGATATCCAAAAGAATAAGATCAACCCGTTCCGATTTGAATATGTCGATGGCGGCATCTCCGTCATCGGCACATAGCACAAAAAATCCTTCCTTGATCAGATGAAAACTTACAAGCTGCTGTATGTCTTCCTCGTCTTCAACAACCAGTATGGTAGGTTTATTCATAAAAGTTTTTCAAAATTTGACTGGAATTTTAATAAAGGATAATGTTAGATTTCTTTACATAGTTCAATAGAAAAAAACAAGGATTAACAGTAATTTAAAAAATCTCTAACCAAACCTTAACGCCAATCATGTAAGGCTTGTAATAAATTTCTGGAGGCATTCATGACCGCTCACCATTATACCTTTCACAAACAGTTGGATAAACTCTTTGAAAAGTTCCTCGGACTTGGCGCATTGGTGGAAGACCGGATAAGAAAGGCGTGTGAGGCCATAAAGACAGGTGATGAATCTATCATTAAGTTTGTATCAGGTTCAGACTATGAAATAGATGAACTCGAAATAGACATAGAGGAAGAATGCCTCAAAATACTTGCCCTTTATCAGCCTGTGGCACGGGATCTTCGTGTTATCATTGCAATAATCAAAATCAACAACGAGCTTGAGCGTATTGGTGATTATGCAGTGAGCATCGCAAGGCGAACCAGGGACTTGTACAAGGCCGATGTCAAGATGCAGTATAGGCCCAATTACGACGACATGATTTCGGCAGTGTTAAAGATGTTCAAGCTTGCCCTTGATGCCATTACGTATCAAGACAGTGATATTGCCCACAGGATCTTCATCCTGGATGACGACGTGGACAAACTTAGAACCAACCATTACGAACGCATAATCAAAGAGATCCAAAAACAGCCTGAGGCTGCAAGATACCTCATAGACTGTTACATACTTGCCAGGCATCTTGAACGGATAGCAGACAGAGCTACAAATATTGCCGAAGAGGTTATATACTTGGTAGAAGGTGAGATTGTACGCGGCGAGTTTGCCTGACAGTTGAATTCATCAATGC
>JALSQG010000165.1 GCA_026985565.1 Deltaproteobacteria bacterium | reverse complement strand
ATTTTTTAGCCGAACGCTTAGGGTCACTTGCCGCTATGGAGCGCAGCGGAATGGCGGTCAAGTGCACCCGATTGTTGTGCATCTTTTAATTTTTATAATGCTATACCACCGAATTGACGCGCCATATAAGTAGCATAACTATCTGTCATTCCGGAGATATAATCTGCAACCCTCATATATGAATTATAAAGATTATCTCCTTCCTGTGGAGCATTTATTCCCATCATGCTTAAAGCTCTATTTGTTCTATATGATAGTTCTTTCTTGCCAGACACCCTTTCTTTTACTGCTTGACAAAAAACACTCAATAGCGTTCCAATTGCTGTATAAGAACCTATTTCCAACTCTATTTTTCGTGGATGGTTAAATATTTTTTCACGTGCAGTTTGCTTTGCTAAATCTAGCGGCTCTTTAATGGAATCATCACATAAACTTATTAACTCACCATCTAAGCTACCTTCCATTATATCCTTATAATGTTCTATAAATACATCTACAACTGCCTCGATAGCTTTACCAATAGCCTTACCTCTTAAAAATGAAATCTTACGCCGAGATGAACGATTCGAGGTCATCACCTTATCAAAGCATGGATCATCTTTGCAAAGTGGGATCAACAAATTTGATACTTCATCAAATGTTAGTATTCTCATTTCGTGAGCATCTTCAAGGTCAAGGACTCTATAACAAATATCATCTGCTGCTTCGACCAAAAATGCCAAAGGATGCCTGCACCATTTAAATTTATCTTTTTTTATTAACCCTAGTGTAAATGCGACTTCTTTTAAAACATCTCTTTCACCCCAAAAAGCTGAGAACTTTTTTTCATGCTTGCTTTCTCTAGATGTCCATGGATATTTTAAAAAAGCACCTAATGTTGCATAGGTAAGACGCATCCCTCCTTCATACCAGTTATATTCTAATTTGGTGATAACCCTAAACCCTTGAGCATTGCCTTCAAAATGAATCAGATCATCTCTATCGTTTACGTCGAGATCAGATAAAAAATCATTTACATGTTCAGGTTGACTAAACCAACTTTTAATTGCTTCCTCTCCAGCATGACCAAAAGGAGGATTACCTATATCATGCGCTAAACATGCAGCCTGAACGATTTGACCTATTTCATATGGGGAGATCTCTTCTGGAAGCTTTTTTTTAATTGTTTCCCCAACTTTTATACCAAGAGTTCTACCAACACTGGCGACCTCCAAGCTATGAGTTAATCTAGTATGAATGTGATCATTTTCTGCCAATGGATGAACTTGTGTTTTCTTTCCTAATCTTCTAAAAGAAGACGAAAAAATGATCCTATCACAATCTTTATGAAAGTGGCTCCTTCCAAATTCTGGTTCTTCCGTTTCATTATTTTCTCCCAGCCTTTTCGGGGAAAGTAATTTGTTCCAATCCATCATGGCGGTAACTCCTATAATTTATCAAGCACAACGACCAGGGTCACTTGCCGACATGGAGCAAGGCCGAAGGCCGCAGCGGAATGGCGGTCAAGTGCACCCGCATGTTGGGCAATAAATTTATTTAACTTTCACATTTTTGAATGGTATCACCTTCGATTTAAGGCCCTTGGCTCTAGAATGGTTAGGATATGTATTCCAATCAGGCTCATATTCCTCAGCTTGATTACCCCATACAAACCAGCCCTTCCGCGGTCCTCTAGCAAAAAGTTCAATAAAAGGCCCCCAACTGCATGATTCTATTATTTTGTACTGTTCATCAGGTTTACGACTATGCTCTCTTTTTCGGGCTACAATTATATTTTCCTGTGAACGGCCTGGTTGCAGTGTACGAGCTTTTTTCCCTCTCACACCAAACAAAATCATTTCAGTAACATTTCTAAAATAAAAACCAACACCCCTTCTATCAGGACCACCATCCTTACGTACTTTGTACCAGATAATATTTGTTTTATATGTAAACCCCCAGTGCTCCATAACCTGTAAGCCTTCAGCCAACAATGCATTTGGAACCCAAAGATATAAATGAGCAGTATCATTAACTATGGCCTCAACTGGAAGTTCTTTTATTTCTTGTAAAGATAAAGTGGAATAGCGTTTTAGACGCTTATGCTCTGGAGCCATTTTCCCGGTGCGATTCTTAAATTGCCAAGGTGGATCAGCAAGTACAGTGGAAAATTTTTGATCACCAACCGCCTTAAGAAGATCGTCCGACACACTCATTTAAGCCCCTCCTAAAAAATTACTATGTCTTTTGGGATTCCAATAAGAAGTAAAGGGCACGGATTCCCTACACCTCTATGAACTCTATCTTCAAGTTTTCTCCAATGGGTTGTTGCTTCTCCAAATTTATCAGAAACGAAAGCATGTGCCCATCCTTCTTCAAAAGAACCCTTTCTTTTGGCAGCGCGTTTAATAATTTTTTTCTGACGTTCTGTTGGGTTATAATATTTGATTAGCGCTTCAAGTGAATTAATTCTTCGTTTTCTAGCGAATTGAGCCACAATTTCTCTTAATCCTTCTTGTAGAGATGCTCCTCTAGTTATTATGCCACCAATGGATATAACACCATCAGCGTGAAGACGCTTAAAATTTTCTAAATCTCTATCAAAAAAAGGGTCTTTATTATTCCATTCGATTTCAAGAGCAAAAACACCTTTTGGAAACCTTTTCACATGATCTATTTCATGGGATATTGATTCTCGCTCTTCTCCATCAACTATTTTTTTTATTTCAAAATTATGCTTTATCCATCCAAAATCATTTGAAAGACGTTTTCGCAATCGCTGAGTTAGCTCACCTTCACCGCCACCACCTCGAATTAATTCCTCTACAGGGATTTTGGCCTCTAGCAAAACATACTCAAGTTCTTCAATTGCTTCAGGCATATCGTGCTTAAGAATAGCTTCAGCATGATGCAGTGCAAGAATCTGGAATCCTATCTTTTTCAATTTTTCAAACACCGCTATTTATCTCCATTTCAATGCCCAACATTCCCAATATCTTCCCCGATTTCCATATATTCCCAATATAGATGACCAAAATTTCCCTGTATTGAGATATTAAAGAGAATAACCTGGAAAATCAGGGCTCATATTAAAATTTCCCTTTAGATTGTCCACATATTCGGATACTATGTCAAATAGTATGGAGAATCAAGTGCATTTTAGGCCAAATCCAGAATTAGGGTTAATAAACCAGGCATGAGCAGTCATGCTGCACTATCGTTCATCATGGCTGTCTGACTGAGCAGACCTACTATAAATGGATATATGGTACGTTGCTTCAGATGGGCACAACCCATCACGCCCTTGGGCCTGCTTCATCAAAAGGAGCGCAGGTGTCTAACAAACTGAGTCAAGAAAAAAGCCCTTATTTACTTCAGCACGCAGAAAATCCTGTAAACTGGTGGCCATGGTGCCATGAGGCCTTTGATGAGGCAAGGAGGAAACAAAGGCCTGTCTTTGTTTCCATAGGTTATGCGGCCTGTCACTGGTGTCATGTAATGGCACACGAATCCTTTGAAGATAGGGAAACGGCAGATTTTTTGAATGAAAACTTCGTTTCCATAAAGGTTGACAGGGAAGAGCAGCCAGATGTGGATCTTTTTGCCATGGAGGTATGCCACAAACTTACTGGAAGTGGTGGCTGGCCCCTATCCATATTCATGACCTGGGACAAAAGGCCATTTTTTGCAGGTACCTATTTCCCCAAATACACCGTTGGGAATATGCCGAGCTTCATGGCAGTGCTTCAGGAAATAGCAAGAATCTGGGAAGGAAGGAGGAATCGACTCCTCGATGCGGCAGACCAGATCATAAATGATATAAAAAGGGGGCTTACTCCCTTAAAAAATCCTCCAACACTTGATTTGGATCGAATTTCTTCTTCCGTATTTGAACATCTTGGCCTTGCCTTTGACTCTACAAATGGCGGATTTGGAGGGGCTCCAAAGTTTCCTATAACCGGTTTCATAGATTTCCTGTTGGCCCTTTATCAAAAAAACAAGGAGCAAAAGGCCCTTGATATGGCATCTTTCACCCTTGAAAAGATGCGGTTTGGCGGCATCTGGGACCATGTTGGAGGCGGCTTTCACAGATACAGTGTTGATGAAAGGTGGTTGGTCCCCCATTTTGAAAAGATGCTGTATGACCAGGCACTTCTCATTATGAGCTACATGAAGGGGTTTGAAGCAACTGGCAACGGCCTTTTTCTTGAAACAGCCCGGGAGACAGCAGATTTTTGTATAAATGAGCTTCTTTCAAATAAAGGAGGATTTTATAGCGCCCTTGATGCAGACTCAGACGGCATGGAGGGGGCTTATTACGTCTGGGGCCTTGATGAACTCTTGGAAGTCCTTGGGGAAAAGGACCTTTCTCTATTCAGAAAAATCTTTGAAATAGAAGAATCTGGAAATTTTGACATGGGCAAAAATGTTCTTGCCCTACGGGCCGATCTATCAAGGCTTGGCTCAACCTTGGGACTAACACCTTCTGAGATAAAAGGCTTTATAAAAGGGGCTACAAAAAGGCTGTTTGAGGCGCGAAGGCGTCGAACAAGGCCCTTTAGGGATGACAAAATCATAACCTCCTGGAACGGGCTTATGGTTTGTGCCCTCATGGAGCTTTCAAGAAAATGCCAAAAAAAGAGTTCCTCATACATGGATACAGCAAGAAAGACCTTGTGGTATCTTTTTGATTCGGCTCTTGGCTCAGAAGGGCTTTACAGGCGCATCTGTAAGGATGAGGCAAAATACAGGGCATGTCTTGAAGACTATGGGGCCCTTCTTGTGGCTTCTGCAAGGATGTATCAGGAAGAAAAAGATGAAAAACTACTCGATATCTGCCTTTTTCTTACCAGGAAGATATTGCAGGATTTTTTTGACGACAGACTCAACATGTTTGTCTATGCCCCAAAGGATGACAATGAGCTTCCTGTAGGGCTTAGGCCTCCAGGGGACGGGCCGCTTCCAGCCCCTGTCACCATGCTCTATGAAGCATCAAGCAGACTCCTTGAGGTGACCAAAGACCCGGATGTTTCTCTTCTTGCAGAAAGGTCAAAAGGCCAGGCAGTCTTTGATACAATGAAAAATCCCCTTGGAAACTGTACATTTCTTGCCACCTGTCTTGAAAAAAATGGCAGGTAGCGCCTTCCTAATCAAGGCCTGAGATCAGCATCTCTTTAAGGGCCTTTATCTCATCACGCTTTTTTGCAGCCTCTTCAAACTCAAGCCTTTTTGCAAGCTCGCGCATCTCTTTTTCAAGCCCCTTTATGAGCCCTTCTATTTCCTTGGGCGAAAGATCCTTTCCGTATGCCCTGCCCGGCTCGCAAACAGAAGCTGCCGCAGACACCGCCTGTCTGTCTTCTTCATAAATGGAGGTAAGGGCATCCTCAAGGGCCTTTGATATGCCCTTTGGCACAATGCCATGGCGCATGTTGTACTCTTCCTGCAGTTTTCTCCTTCTCATGGTCTCTGAGATTGCCCTTTTCATGGAGCCTGTCACCTTGTCTGCATACAGAATCACGAGCCCGTTTTCGTTTCGTGCCGCCCTGCCAGCCGTCTGGATCAAAGAACGCTCTGAACGAAGAAATCCCTCCTTGTCTGCATCGAGGACTGCCACAAGGGCCACCTCTGGCATATCAAGGCCTTCTCTCAGAAGATTTATGCCCACAAGCACATCAAAATCCCCCCGTCTAAGCCCCTGGATGATCTGGCTTCTTTCAACAGTCTTGATGTCAGAGTGAAGATATTCCACCTTGACGCCTGCTGCCTGGTAATATTCTGTAAGATCCTCTGCCATCCGTTTCGTAAGGGTGGTTACAAGAACCCGTTCCCCCCTTGCCACCACCTTTCTTATCTCGTGCAGTAGATCATCCACCTGATCCCTTGCAGGACGCACCTCCATTCTCGGATCCATGAGCCCTGTGGGTCTTATGATCTGCTCTGCCACGTCTTTTCCCGAGACATCGAGCTCAAACGGCCCGGGTGTAGCGGACACAAAGACCACCTGATCCACGGCCTCCATGAATTCATCAAAGCGAAGGGGCCGGTTGTCAAGGGCAGATGGAAGTCGAAAGCCAAACTCCACAAGGGTCTCCTTTCTGGACCGATCTCCGGCGTACATCCCCCTGATCTGCGGCACCGTAATGTGGCTTTCGTCTATGAAGGTGATGAAATTGTCCGGGAAGTAGTCGAGAAGGGTAGGAGGAGGCTGCCCCGGCGGCCTGCCCGTAAGGTGCCTTGCATAGTTTTCAATTCCGTGACAGTAGCCAAGCTCTTCAAGCATCTCAAGATCAAGGCTCGTCCTCTGCTCAAGCCTTTGGGCCTCAAGGAGTTTTCCCTTGGCCTCAAACCAGGAAAGTCGCTCCCTAAGCTCGGCACGAATGGTCTTTATGGCGCGCTCAAGCCTTCCCTTCGTGGTCACATAATGACTCGAAGGATAAATGACTGTATGGCTTATGGTACCAGTCCTCTTTCCAGTAAGGGGGTCAAAGAGGCTTAATCTTTCAACCTCGTCTCCGAAAAGCTCAACACGGACTGCAAGTTCCTCTTCGTAGGATGGAAATATCTCAACTATGTCTCCTCGCACCCTGAAGGTTCCGCGCCTGAAATCCGTATCGTTTCGCTCATAGAGCATGGTGACAAGATGCTCAAGGATTTCCTCCCTGGACTTTTCCATCCCCTGCCTCAGATAAAGATGCATCTGCTGATACTCCTCTGGGGAGCCAAGGCCGTAGATACAAGAGACACTTGCAACAATGATGACATCGTCTCTGGTTAGAAGGGAATAGGTGGCAGAATGCCTGAGCCTGTCGATAAAGTCGTTGATGGAAGAATCCTTTTCGATGTAGGTGTCTGATGCCGGTATATATGCCTCCGGCTGGTAGTAATCGTAGTAGCTTACGAAATATTCCACTGCATTTTCTGGAAAAAAGGCCTTGAATTCGGAAAAAAGCTGGGCAGCCAGGGTCTTATTGGGGGCCATTATCAGTGCAGGGCGCCCAAGCCTTGCAATGATGTTTGCCATGGTAAAGGTCTTTCCAGAGCCAGTTACCCCCAGGATGGTCTGGAAACGCTTGCCCTTTTTAAGGCCATCTGAGATCTGCTCAATCACCCGTGGCTGATCGCCCTGGGGAGTAAAAACCGTATGAAGCTTGAAAGGAGAAGCCATGTTTTTTCAGTCAGTACCTTGAAGGAACCAGTTTACACCTGTCTTTTTTATGGAAAAACCCTTATTTACCTTTTATTTTCAAAATCTGGCATTATTATATGCTGCCGTAAAAAACAGTCATAGGAGATGTCATGAAAAAGAAGAAGGAAGAACGGAAAAGGCCTTCAAACTTTATAAGAAATATAATTATCCAAGACATAAAATCAAACAAGTATGGAGGCAAGGTTATAACCAGGTTTCCGCCTGAGCCAAACGGGTATCTCCACATCGGACATGCAAAGAGCATAGTAATGAACTTTGGCTTTGCCATAGAGTTCAACGGCAGATGTCACCTTCGCTTTGATGACACAAATCCAACAAAGGAAGAGCAGGAGTATGTTGATGCCATTATGGAAGACGTAAGGTGGCTTGGTTATGACTGGGGCGAGCACCTTTACTATGCATCCGACTACTTTGACCAGTTTTACGAGTATGCAGAACAGCTCATCAAGATGGGAAAGGCCTTTGTATGCGATCTTTCGCCTGAGGAGATAAAGGAATACAGGGGAACACTTACTGAGCCAGGAAAGGAAAGCCCTTACAGAAACAGGTCCGTTGAGGAAAACCTCGATCTTTTCAGAAGAATGCGGGCAGGGGAGTTCAAGGACGGTGAGCGCACCCTCAGGGCGAAGATAGACATGGCAGCAGGAAACCTCAACATGCGAGACCCTGTCATATACAGGATCATGCATGTGCCTCACCATCGCACAGGGGACAAATGGTGCATCTACCCAATGTATGACTTTGCCCACTGTCTTTCAGACTCCATCGAGCACATTACCCACTCCCTTTGTTCCCTTGAATTTGAGGATCATCGCCCACTCTACGACTGGTTCCTTGACACCTTACAGGTTGAGTGGCACCCGCAGCAGATAGAGTTTGCAAGGCTCAATCTGACATACACCATCCTCAGCAAAAGAAAGCTCATAAAGCTTGTGGAGACCGGGGTGGTGGATGGATGGGATGACCCGAGGATGCCTACCATAAGCGGCATGAGAAGAAGGGGTTTCCCGCCTGCTGCAATCAGGGATTTTTGTGAAAGGATTGGGGTTGCAAAGAAGGAAAGTGTGGTTGACGTTGCCCTTCTCGAACATTGCATAAGGGATGAACTAAACCGTACTGCGCCAAGACGCATGGCAGTTCTTGACCCCCTAAAGGTGGTGATAGAAAACTACCCTGAAGGCCAGGAAGAAGAGCTCGATGCCATAAACAACCCTGAGGACCCGTCTTATGGCACAAGAAAGGTGCCATTTTCAAGGGAGATCTTTATCGAACGGACAGACTTCATGGAAGAGCCCCCAAAAAAGTTCTACAGGCTTGCTCCAGGAAGGGAAGTGCGTCTTCGTTATGCCTACTTCATAACGTGTAAAGAGGTGGTAAAGGACAAAGATACGGGAGAGATTGTGGAGCTTAGATGCACCTACGATCCTGCAACAAAAGGTGGAAATGCTCCTGACGGAAGAAAAGTGCGCGGGACCATACATTGGGTGAGCGCACCCCACGCCTTCAAGGCAGAGGTAAGGCTCTATGACAGGCTGTTTGACCATCCCTACCCAGACAGGGCGAAGGAGGAGGGAAAGACCTTTCTCGACCACCTAAATTCCAATTCCCTTGAAATAAAGAAAGACTGTCTCATGGAACCAAGCTTAAAGGATGCTGAACCTGGGAAAGTGTATCAGTTTGAAAGGATAGGCTACTTTTGTGCAGATTCCAGAAACTCACGGCCTGGCTCTCCAGTATTCAACCGGACCATCACCTTGAGGGACACCTGGGCCAAGATAGAAAAGAGGTTCAAGGAACAGGAAAAACAGAAGAAGAACAGGAAAAAGTAAAGGAACATCATGTCTGAAAACAAAAAGGATCAGGTAATCGTACGATTTCCCCCGAGCCCAACTGGCTATCTTCACATAGGCGGGGCACGAACTGCAATATTCAACTGGCTCTTTGCAAGAAAACATGGCGGAAAGTTCATCCTTCGCATCGAGGACACAGACGTAGAAAGATCCACAAAGGAGTCCATAGAAGGAATCATAGACGGGCTTACCTGGCTTGGTATCGATTGGGATGAAGGGCCCTATTTCCAAAGCGAGTTTGCCCATGAACACAAGGCCGCTGCCCAAAGGCTTCTCGAGGAAGGTAAGGCTTACAAGTGCTTTTGCACCAAGGAGGAGCTTGAGGCAAGAAGAAAGAAGGCCTTAGAGGAGAAAAGGGACATAAAGTATGACGGCACCTGCCGCAGACTTTCACAAGATGAGATAAAAAGAAAGGAAGAGGCTGGCATTCCCTACGTCATCCGTTTCAAGGTTCCTCAAAAGGAGGGAAAAATAGGATATGAAGACAAGGTCCTTGGAAGGATAGAGAAGGATTACAGTGAGATAGAAGATTTTGTCATTGTGCGTTCAAACGGTCGCCCACTTTACCTTCTCTGCAATGTGGTGGATGACATTCGTGATGGTATAACCCACATCATCAGGGGGCAGGACCATATGACAAACACCATAAAACAGGTGCTCCTTTATGAGGCCCTTGGGGCAAAGCCTCCGGTTTTTGCCCACATGCCCCTTACCCTTGACCTCCAAAAGAGGAAGATATCCAAAAGGACCCATGGAGAGGTAGTCTCTGTCCAATGGTACAGAAAGATGGGATTTATCCCATGGGCCCTTGTAAACTATCTTGTGCTTCTTGGCTGGAATCCGGGCACAGACCAGGAGATCTTCACAAAGGAGGAACTGATTCAGGCCTTTTCCCTTGAACGCATCAACAAGTCAAACTCCATTTTCAACTACAGAAAAGGGGATCCAAAGTTCTTCACTGATCCAAAGGCCATAAATATAAACGCATGGTGGCTCAGACATCTTCCCATTGAAGAGATAGCAGAGATGATCAAGGAAGATTTCAAGGAACAGGGCATATGGGACGACGCCTATGAGAATGAAAAAAGGCAGTGGTTTCTATCCACACTTGATCTTATAAGAAGCAGGTTTCATACCCTAAGAGACTTTGCGCGGCTTGGCAGGGCCTACTTTGCAGATGACTACGAGATCGATCCAAAGGCCCTACGGAAGAACATCCTCAAACGTCCAGAGCTAAGGGAGCTTCTTCCAAAACTTGGCAAGGCCCTTGAGGACGTGGAGCCGTGGGACCTCGAGACTACAGAAGATGCAGTTCGTGCCTTTGCTGAAAAGGCAGAAGTAAAGCCGGGCATAATCATAAACGGGATGAGGACGGTCATAACGGGCCAGCTAAAGGGCCCTGGCATCTTTGACGTTATGGTGGCAATTGGGAAGGAACGGGTTGTAAAAAGACTCCTTGATTCACCAAGGCTTTTTGAACAAGAAGTCAAAAAACCTTGACTTTCCCCCCTGTGCCTGTCTATTCTAAAAGAACGAACACTGGTCCACTGTCAGGGAGAGGACGTGCGGTCATCTTATACCAACAGAAACAGGCGGCTTAAAAAAAGGGGAAAGACATCCGGACAGATCTGGGGTCTTTTTATTGCCATTTTTGCCTTTCTTCTTGTGATATGGACAGTTGCAGGTCCTTTTGGCATGTGGAAACTGCATAAGCTTAAGCAACATCGCAAGCTACTTTATGCAAAAGTGATTGACCTTTCCAAGGACAACACCAGGCTGAAGGAACAAATACAGGCCTTTGGCTCAGACAGGAAACTTCAGGAAGAAATGGTCAGGAAAAAACTTGGCTGGATACGAAAAAACGAACTTCTCTATAAGTTCATAGGCCAAAGCTCCAGGTCCAGATAAACCTTCCTTTTTATATGCTCACTGAGAAAACCATAGAAGAGTTCAAGCAGTATCTATCTTCTGGCAGGTGGGAAGAGGATTTTGGATATATGTCCAAAGATGGCCAGGACGAAATGCTTGATCTTCTGGAATCCCTCTTTGAGTTGTGTGAACTTGCTGACAAGGTGCTTACCAAAAAGCTTTACAAAAACATGATGGGCTCTGAGGAGCTGTCAGGACCAAGCCAGGGCCAATCTGGCACGTAAATCCAGACAATCATGGGGCTTATCCGCACGAAAACCTATATAAAATACGCAAGAATAAACCTGCAGGAGGCAGAGGCAGCCCTTGAGGCAGGAGATCACCAGGTGTGCGCAAGGAAGGTCCTTTTTTGCACAGATGCTCTCATAAAGGCCGTTGCAGCTGCCCTTCCCATGGTCAAGGCGGACTTCTTTTCCATGAGCCAACACGTTTTTGCAAAAAGGCTTGAAGACCTCTTTGACACGAAGGATGTAGCAGACAAGATAGCAAGTGACATCTTTGAAGCAAGAAAACATGCCCAGGACCAAACCATAGATCGCATCAGGGCACAAAAGGCTCTGGACCATGCAGGATCGGCCTTCACCAACCTACACGAAACGTTCTGCTAAGATCTTGCTGGCAGCTCGCTTCATCCTTGTTTCCATTTTCCTTGCATGCACTATTTCATCAAATGCCCTTGGCCTCGAACCAAAACAGGTGCTTGTTATAGTAAATGACAACGTTTCAGACTCAAGGCTTATTGGTAACTACTATATCAAAAGGCGAAATGTGCCTGATGGCAACGTATTTCATATCTCATGCCCCTCAAAAGAGGAGATACCAAGGAGTGTTTTTGAAGCGAAAATAGAAGGGCCCTTAAGGAAACATCTTTGTTCAGGCAGATCAAAAGGCCCTTCAGGGGCCATCAAGTGCATCCTTCTAACCTACGGCGTTCCCTTGAGAATAAAGCAGGAAAAGAAAATGGATAAGGGATCAAAGACGCCTTTAAAGTTTGCAAACTCTTGCGCATCTGTTGACTCTGAACTAATGACCCTTTGCGACTACGGCTCTTACCCCTTAAAGGGATGGATTCCAAATCCACTTCTCGTCTCTGCGCGCAATAAACCTTCTACATCAATCCAAAAAGACAGAATCTTCATGGTTTCAAGGATAGATGGCCCAGACATCGAGACGGCAAAAAGGATAATAGATGATGCCATCTATGCGGAAAAAAACGGCCTTTGTGGCAGGGGGTGCCTTGATTGCAGATATAGCAGCACTGAGCGAAGATCAAGAGCTAACGATGCTTACTCCATTTTTGACGGCATGATTCTAAAAGCGGGGCAGTTTCTAAACTCCCGGGGTATTCCCACTGTTATCAACCAGTCTGACAAGCTTTTTGAAAAGGGGGAATGTGAAAACTGCGCACTCTATTGCGGCTGGTACAGCCTTTCACGCTACGTGGATACCTGTTCATGGGCAAAAGGCGCCATTGCTTACCATGTTGCAAGCAGTGAATGTGTCAGCCTCCATGGAAAAAACAACCAGTGGTGCAGAATGCTTCTTAAAAAGGGGGCATGTGTAACCATAGGGCCAGTAGCAGAGCCATATTTGCAGACATTTCCATATCCTGAGCTATTTTTCAGGCTCTTATTAGACAATGCACTATGCGTTGCCAGAGCATACCTGCTTTCATTGCCTGCCCTTTCGTGGAAGATGATACTTGTGGCAGACCCCCTTTACAGGCCCTTTATCCACTCTTGCAGGAAAAGGTATTGAAACCACCACTTTTTACATTGGAGAAGAATTTTACTATTGCCAAAAAAGACCGATAGAGTGTAAAAATAATAAAAAATCAAATAACAGAAAATCCATATTATGAATCAAAAAAGAGAAAAAAGTACGGAGAAGAGACGCAAGGTGCTTATCTCTTTTCCAAGAAAACTTACCCAGGCAGGGCAAAGGATTGTTTGCCCTGAATGCGGAAATGACCACGATTTTTTCGAAGTGGCCCAAGAGGTGACCATCACAACCAAATATGTCCAGAATCCTGATGGAAGCTTTACGCCGCAAAGCGATGAATCAACCGTGCTTGGGGATGTAAATCTTTACTGCGGAGAATGTTATGCAGACCTCTCCCAGTATTACAGGCGCTTTGCGGAAATGATCTTTTGACCAGGTGCCCAGCCCTTACATAGTCCGCACAAATTCACAGTTTCGACAAAGATTCGACACCCTGCAGGCAGGCGATGTAGTGGCCTGTGTGCTCGGCATGAAACCCTTTGAAGAGGCCCTGCTGCTTGATCTCAGGGAAAGGGGCATAATCATCTTTCCATCTGCCATATCCCAGATTGCAAGCCGTTCAAAGTGTTTGCAGGCCAGGCTGTTTTCACCTTTCATGGTCCCAAATACCAAGGTGGTATCAAGCAGGGCCGAATTGGTGCATGTTATGGATGAGTATGCCCGGCTTGGAGTCGGTCGGATCATTACGAAAAAAGACAGGGCAGACTGCGGCCTTGGAATAAACTTATGGCAAGATTTTGAGGAGCTTTTCAACCATGTCTCCTTTTCTCCTGTGGAGCCATGGCCCCTTGTGATACAGCCATTTATCCAGGATGCAACGGATATAAGAATAATATGGATAGGGGACATATACAGGGAGGCGTACTGGCGAAAAAGCGAACACGGCTTCAGAAACAACCTCCACTTTGGCGGTAAAAGCGGGACTTATCATCTGAATGAAGATGAAACAAGGCTTTGCTCAAAGGTTATGAAACGGGGATCCTTCCCCTATGCCCACATTGATCTTTTAAAGACAGTAGATGGGACCACCTATCTTTCAGAGATCAGTCTCTTTGGAGGAACAAAGGGGGCAAAAATAGACTCGACAACATGTGCAAAACTAAAGGAGGAGGTCAACTTGGCCTTTCTTGAGTCTCTGTCCCAAGGGACTTTATAGGTTGACATCAATCCAACTTTGGGGCCTGTGGCTGTTGATATGAATGGATGCATGATATGTCAGACACATTTTCACTAAACATGGGAAAAAAGAAGTGTACCCGCCAAGAGGATATTGATAAAAGCGGAAAAGATGGGGTCAGTCCAGTACATTCTGACCTTGAACGGGCCCTTCGTTACCGTTTTGACAACAAAGATCTTTTGAAATGTGCACTCACACACAGATCATACGTGCCTGAATCTGGGGATTCTGTACATGATAACGAAAGGTTGGAATTTCTTGGAGATGCGGTCCTTGAGCTTGTCATTAGTGATCTTCTCTATCACAAGTTCGCCAAAAGTTACAGCGAAGGCGATCTTACCAAGATGAGGGCGTATCTTGTAAGCGAGGGCAGACTTGTTGGCCTTGCAAAAATTCTTGGCATTGGAGACCATCTTCTGATGGGTAAGGGAGAGGAAAAATGCGGTGGCAGGATGCGACCATCCATCCTCGCAGATGCCTTTGAGGCCATAATTGGGGCCATTTATCTTGATGGAGGTTTTAAAAGTGCGTACAAATTCGTGGCAGAACAATTTTGCACCCTCCTTAAAGATGCGCCTAAAAAGGGCCTTAAAATAGACTACAAGAGCAGGCTTCAGGAGATGACTCAAAAAAGATTCCACGCCCTGCCAAGCTACAGGCTGGTGGAGACAGGAGGGCCAGACCATGCAAGACATTTCAGGGTCGCTCTTTATTTCAATGACAAGGAAATCTCCGAGGGTACTGGCAAAAGCAAGAAAGAGGCAGAACAACAGGCAGCACGTATTGCCCTTGAAATCATGAAGGAGAAGATAGGGGAAAATGGATTCAGATAACTTGGGCGAAAAAGGTCAGGGTTTCAAGTCCGGTTTCGTTGGCATAATCGGTGCCCCAAACGTTGGGAAATCCACCCTGCTCAATGCAATCTTGGGGGAAAAGGTGGCAATTACAACCCCCAAACCACAGACCACACGTACACAGATAAGGGGAATCCTTACTGGAGAAAATTTTCAGATCGTATTTGTTGACACGCCTGGGATACATCTTCCAAGAAAACTCCTCAATAAAAAACTGGTGGAAATAGCAGAAAAGGCAGTGGAAGACGTTGACGTCCTTCTATTTCTTGTGGATGTGACAAACAGGAACAGGAAGGAAGAATTTGCGGTGATAGAGCTAATCAAAAGGCTAAAAAAGCCCGTGGTCCTCCTTCTTAACAAGATAGACAAGGTAGCCAAGGAGAACATCCTTCCCATGATAGAAGAGATGAGCAAGATGTATCCCTTTGAGGCAATAATCCCTGTTTCTGCAAAGTACAAAGATGGTATCGACAGGGTCCTTGAGGAGCTGCTGAAGCTTCTTCCAGAAGGCCCCCAGTATTATGATGGCACGACCATTACGGATCAGTCAAAGGAACACATCGTTGAAGAGCTTGTAAGGGAGAAGGTCTTTCTTCTTGCCAAGCAGGAGATCCCCTATTCCACCGCAGTCAAGGTTGAGGAAATGAACGAGGATGAAGATATCGTTAGAATAAGGGCTGTTATATATGTTGAAAGACCATCCCAGAAAGGCATAATCATTGGCAAAAACGGTAAATTCATAAAAAAGGTTGGTACCTATGCCAGAATGGACCTTGAACGTCTTTGGGGCAAAAAGGTGTTCCTCGACCTGTGGGTCAAGGTGCTGAAAGACTGGTCAAAGGATGAAAAACAGCTAAGGCGACTAGGTCTTTCCACTTAACATCTGCAGTAAGCCCCTTGTGTCTCAAATGACACACCTGGTCTTTGTCCGTTATGTGGCAAAGATGACACACATTTTGTCTCCATATCTTTTTTCATTTCTAATCACTTGTTTTTAAAAGAATTTTTCAGAGCAAATCGCTGGCACGACTTGTGCTTTTCTATTTCTTGCAACATCGTTTTGTACAAAATCTGAATAAGATGTCTGCCCGGATATACTGGCAGCGAAAGAGTAGATATGGAATTTCAGCGGACATTAAAGAAGAGGGTAAAGATCCAGGGAATCGGTCTTCACTGTGGTAAAAGGGTCGTCATGACCGTAAGACCTGCCGGAGTGGATACTGGGATCCGTTTTGTACGCACAGATATCTCTGGCAGGCCAGAGATAAAGGCCACACTACATAATGTGATAAAGTGTGCACACGCTACAACAATTGGCACAAATGCCTTTCATATCTCCACTGTAGAACATCTCATGGCCACCTTTTCTGGCTTGGGCATAGACAACGCTGTCGTGGAAATAGATGGCCCTGAGGTTCCGGCCATGGATGGAAGCTCAGCAATCTTCATGTATCTGTTCAAGGAGGCCGGGCTGAAAATTCAGGGCAGGCCCAGAAGGTTTATTGAGATAACTGAGGAGATCAGCATCTGTGAAAATGACAAAAAAGTCACATTTAAGCCTCACAGTACATTACATATTGATTTTTCTATAGATTTTCCGCATCCTGTAATTAAGGCGCAACGATTTAGCGGACGGATGGACAGGAAAACCTTTGAAAAGAGGATAGCCAAGGCCAGAACATTCGGTTTTCTTAGGGAGGTTGAGATGCTCCACGAAAACGGGCTTGCCCTTGGCGCATCCCTTGAAAATGCAGTTGTCATCGGGGACAACCGTGTCCTTAACCAAGACGGACTCAGATTTTCAGACGAATTCGTAAGGCACAAGGTCCTTGACATCCTTGGAGATTTGTATCTTCTCGGAGCTCCCATCAGGGCAAAGGTGATAGCAGAAAAATCAGGCCATGATCTTCACGTAAAGGCAATGAAAAAGCTCATGGAAACAAGATCTGCTTGGCGCTATTCCAACCCTGAAACGGAACATGGACATGTGGCAAAATGGCTAAGAGAGCCTGCCGCTGCTGGTGCAGGAGTTGTTATATAGATTTTGGATTTGAATAGATTTCCAACCGGGGAGCCAGCCTTTATGGCAGGAGGTACCAAGAGGCTGTCTTGTCTGGAGGGTTGGGAAAGGCAGGGGACGTCAAAGTTCCCTGCTTATCCCCTTTAACCAATCGTAGTTATCTTCATAGATCTTTTCCACGGCCTCGCTTGAAAGCCCTGCTCCAATGCCAACCTTGCGGGCATGATCTGGTTCCATGAAATCGCCAGGTGAGTGACCGTCTGAATTTATTATCAAAGGTGCTCCCTCCTCAAGGGCGAGCTTGGCCACGTGGCCATTGGTGAGACTGTGACCCTTTCGCCCTGATAGCTCAAGCCTTACCCCGTTATCTCTTGCCAAGGCGCACTCCTGCCTGGTGATAAATCCGGGATGGGCAAGTATGTCCACCTTGGCCTCAATGGCGGCCCGGTTTGTTCCAGGAATAACAGGCTCAACTATCGTCTCACCATGACAAACCACGATCTCGGCCCCAAGGTCTCTGGCACGTCTTACCAATCCGCTTATCCTTTCCGGATGGACGTGGGTAAGCTCTATCCCACAAAGAAGCTTGGTACTGCTTGTGGCATTTATGGGCCCTGCCACCTTCCTAAGCTCTGTTATTATAAACTCGAAATTGGACTCGTCTGCATGATCCGTTATGCAAACAGCATTGTAACCCCTTACCTCGACTCTTCTTACAAGCTCAGAAGGCAGAAGCTCTCCATCGCTGAACAGACTGTGACAATGAAGATCAAACATCAACATTTGGAAAACCTACATCTTGTATTTGAAGGCATTGGGGTCAAGATCTTCAAGGATCTTGTTCCACTTGTCCTCGTCCTTTTCTTTTTCATCTCCTGTCATTACAGACGGCTGTGGCGCCTCAACCTTTGTAGCAGACTCAAGTACCGCCTCGTTTACAAAGATGTCCGCATCTGCCCTAAGGGCAAGGGCAACAGCATCACTGGGCCTTGAATCGACTCTCACCAGCTTATCCCCGGTATCCAGGGTAATTTCAGCATAGTAAGTGTTGTCCTTAAGCTCGGTCACATCTATTCGCACAAGCCTTATCCCAGCAGCCTTCAACAGGTTAACTGCCAGATCATGGGTCATGGGCCTTGCAAACTCGAGCTTTTCCATTTCCGTGGCAATGGCCGTAGCCTCAAGAAGACCAATCCATATGGGAAGTGTCCTGTCACCTCCCTCTTCCTTGAGGATCAGGATGGGAGAATTGGACTGCGGGTCCAAGGTTATGGCATGTATGTTCATCTTTATCGCCGTCATGGCCTTGTTACCTCTTAATGTACTATTCTACCAACAAGAGAATGGTGGCATGCCCTTTCAATGTAAACATTGATTAGCCTTCCTACAAGGTCTGCGTCTCCTTCAAGATTCACCACATGGTTTCCCCTGGTCCTGGCAGTAAGTTTGCCCTTGTCAAAGGTCTCTACCAAAACCTTGCAAACCTTGTTCTCCATCTTCCTGTATTGTTCAAATCCTATTTGATTCTGCAACTCAAGAAGGGTCTTAAGCCTTTGGGACTTCACCTCCTCCTGGACCTTGTCTTTGAATCTTGTTGCAGCAGTCCCAGGTCTTTCTGAATATTTGAAGGCAAAGGCCTGATCGAATCGAACCGTTTCAAGAAGGCTCAACGTATCCTTGAAATCCTGGTCTTCTTCCCCTGGAAATCCCACGATAAGATCTGTTGTGATGGTTATTGTCGGGCAGGCCTTCCTCAGCCTGTCCACCTTCTCCAGATACTCCTGCCTTGTATAGTGCCTGTTCATCCTTTTTAAAATCTTGTCTGATCCCGACTGAACTGGCAGATGAAGGTGCTCACAAAGGGTCTTTAACCTTCCAAAACAGTCTATGAGCTTATCTGAAAGATCTTTTGGATGGCTTGTGGTAAAACGGAGCCTGATGTCTGGAAATGCATGATCTATCCTTTCAAGCAGCCCCGGAAAATCCACCTCATCAACAAGCCCCTTGCCATAGGAATTAACATTTTGACCAAGGAGGGTCACATCCTTTACACCCTGATCAACCAGAAAACCTATTTCCTTGAGGATATGACGAGATGGCCTGCTCGTCTCCCGACCCCTAACGTAGGGAACGATGCAGTAAGTACAGAAATTGTCGCAACCCTGCATTATTGTAACAAAACCGCGTACATCCCCCTTTCTGGGCAGAGGGGCCTCTATGTATGGGATTTTGAATTGGTCATCAAGCTCGGTAGCCACTACGCCGCCATCAGTCTCTATTCTTTCAAGCAGCTCCGGAAGCCTGTACAGCCCCTGAGGGCCAATAACCAAATCTACACAAGGCATCTTCTCGATCAGCCTTCCACCAAGTTGCTGTGCCACGCAGCCGGCAACAGCTATCTTCATATCAGGTTTACTGTCTTTGAATTTTCTGAGCCTTCCAAGAAGGCTATACAGTTTGTGCTCTGCCTTCTCTCTTATGGAGCATGTGTTGACGATTATGAGATCTGCCTCTTCTGGATAAGGAGTTAGGCAGTAGCGACCCATTAACATCTGTGCCATCTTCTGAGAATCGTACTCGTTCATCTGACACCCAAAGGTTATGACATGAAGCCTTTTTGGAGCACAGCCTGCAGTTATTTCATCATATTCGTTGATAAGACTCTTCATATCCAAACCTACTTGATCCACTTACTGAATCGGGACCTCATAAAGCCTTGTTTCCCAAGCCTTTTCACCCTTTTCTACAACGGACATTATAATCGAATTGGAAAGCAATGACATACCACAGATACTGCCTTGGAACGGGGTTTTTACCCTTAAGAGCGAATAATAACCTGTATCAAGGGGCATGTAGAAAAGGCCATTGTTGTCCTGGCTGCTGTTGTCTGGGCCCAGGCCTTGAAACATTATACCATTTTTGACATGGATAAAATCCGCCCTCTCAGTACCGCAACATTTTCTTTGTCCTACAACAGGATAAAGTGATGTCCAAACGTGCCCCCCCCTTGCATAGGCCTTAAAGAAGCCATCGAAACTTACATAAAACAGGGTGCAAGTACCTTTTAGATTAGTGGCCCAGGTGCTCTGTATGCTGAAATCGTTTGGAAAGTCAAGACGCTCCTGATATTCGATACCCTCTGGTGTTGGCAGTAAAAGGAAAATGCGCTGTCCCCTGAATCTTTGCCGTTCAAAATCCTGACCAAGAAGCCTTGTTCCCCCTCTACTGCACACTGTCTTGCCAAAGGAAAGCCACAGATTTATTTCGTCCTGGACCAGGCGCAGTTGGCCCCTTCTAAATTCAAAGAGCTTTGATGAAAGACCTGCGTTTTCAATGGCAACATTTACCACAAGCCACCTTCCCTTTATGGAAAAATCACAAGGGCATTCAAACTCTGAAAAGCTGTAACATTCCCTGCCCCCTTGGCGTCTAAAAGGGGCTACACATATCTGATTTCCCGTCAAATACACAACATCAAGGGTGCCATCTGCCCCAAGATCCCCTACAGCAACCTGGAGGGCCTTACCTTCCAACTTCCCAAGAAGCTTCATATTGGCAAAATCCACTCCAAGAAAAGAGGGAGAAACCTCCATGCGCCTGCTTTTTAAGCCATGGGACTGCTCCTTGCTGGAACCTAAGGTCGCATTTGAAACCCTATAGCTGCCAATGGGCTCAAGATCCGGTCCAAAGACCTTGATCTCATCCCCTTGAAGCTCGAATACAAGGTCCAATCCAAAGGCCTGCATGGAGCTTTTTGATGGTACCGGCATGGGTCCGCTTGCTGGAATAAGCCACTTCAGATTTGGCAGCATTCTTTCAAGGCTGTAGGACGAAAAAACAGGGGAAACGAGCCTTCCATCAATGAAAAAGGCGGCCTTTAGATTGGAGAACCTGAGGGCTTTAAGTTCCCCTTTGACATCAGCCATACGCTGATAGATCATGCAAGTGCTACCGCCTTGATCCGCTTTTGTGACCTTGCATTTTGCAATGGGTCTCTGTCTGTAGCCAAGAACCTTGTTTCTATCCGAATATATGGGGGCACCCTTTGAAACCACGACAAAGAGGTCTCCCTTTTTAACACCTGAGCCTGCCCCTACGTCGAGAAGCAAAGCGTCTGCCTTTAACTTAAGTACCTTTGCTGTAAGTGGCTCAAAATCACGGACGAGCCCTTCCAATGTGTCTGTCCCTTGACTCACTGATGGAAGAAACACGTAGAAAATGCTAAAAATCGCCAGTAAAAATATTTTGGCGATGGAAATCGTGTTATTCAAAGGATTCTTCTCCATTTTTCAAGAAAAAGACGTATTTTTCATGGTGGTGTCTTACACTTAGAATATAACAGGCCAGATGGAAAAGGAAACAAAAAAAGGCCCTAAATCAAGAGATTCAGGGCCTTGAGAGATTAAAATTTGTATGAAGATTAGACGCAGCCGGTTGGCTTTGGAAGACCGGCCATCTTACATGCTCCCTTACCTGGTCCTGATGGAAAGAGCTCATAGATCTTCTTGAGGGGATAGCCTGTGGTCTTGGACAGAATCCTGACCATGGGAGCGATACCATTCTTCTTGAAGTAGTCCTGAAGGACCTCGATAACCTTTTTGTGATCCTCAGTCAACTCGGTGATACCTTCCTGCTCCATGACGTACTCTACCCAGTTTTCGTCCCACTCTTCCATTCCTTTGGTAAGGAAACCGTCTTCGTCGACTTCATAAGTCTTACCTTTGTACTCTACAGTTGCCATATTGCCCTCCTTTTGGATTAATATCTTATGTCCTTAATGGCATATCGAGTCAGTTTATTACTATAACCAAAATCCTTTGTCAAGGCTCGTTAATTTTTTTTCAAGACAGGATGTTCAAAAAAAATTTAATAATTATAGGATGTTATTAGGGCGACAGTCGAGACCATGGCTCTTTTTTTGAATAGCTATTCATTTTTTCACAATAACTTTCACCTTTACGCATCCTGGGACTCAAGGGCATTAAGATGCTCCCTGGCCCAGGAAAGGGTGGGATCGAGCTCGAGTGCCATACGGTACCACTGCTTTGCAGCTGGAATTATTCCCATCTTTCTAAGGTTGCTACCTATGTTTGCATAGTCTATGGCCGAGCCTGGATCGATTGCTATTGCCCTTTCGAAACACTCTATCGCCTCAGCATATCTTCCCATCTGATAGAGACAGGTACCAAGGATGTTGTGTATCTCCTTAAGCTCAGGGTTTAGTTCCCTGGCCTTCTCCAAGGTACTTTTTGCCTCCTCTAACCTCCCGAGCTTGCGGAGGCAGTTGCCAATATTGCAATAAAGGCTGGCAAGTTCATTGGGCTTGGGCGATAGCTCAAGGGCCCTTTTGTATCTTTTGACAGCCTCATCCACCTGCCCCAGAGATTCAAGAAGGTGTCCCATGTAAAAAACAATGTCAAAGCGTCCAGGATATAGCCCATCCAATCTGTCCAAAAGCTCAAGGGCAGCAGGCTCGTGGAGATAGCCTCCAGTCGCTGCAATGCGTGCCATATGAAAGGCAGGATCAAGGCCAACAGTCCTGTCTCTGAAATGGGCACCAGGAATCATTGCATAAACTGCAGGAATACCAAGCTCTGGATCTGTAACATCGGTAAGATATACAGGAAGGCCAGCCCTTTTTAGTGCTGAAGCAAGAAGATGAATCTCAGTAAGAAAGTTGTTGTTTGAGCAATCTGGCAGTTCATCTAATTCCTTGCTACTTTTGGAATTGAGCACATAATCCGCTTCTTCGAGTGTGGAGAACTTTGGAAGGCCACTTTCCAGGTATCTGCCATCTGTATCAAAATCCCCAGCAAGTTGTGCTATCTCGGTTATGGCCCTTATTGCTGCCCTTACAGGGCTTGTAGAGGTGCCTGCTGTGTAAACGATCTCGCTTCTTTCTGGATAGGTGGAAGGGTCCCAGGCTATGGCCCCTACTGTTGGAACTCCAATATCCAAAGAAAAATCCTTGAGAACAAGCCTTATGCCATTGTCATTAAAACGTTCTATGAGCGACAAAAGCACCTTGTCGCGAATGTTTGACTGGTTGATTGTAGGTGTATTAAGCCTTCCGAAACTTATGACAGAGCATACGTGCCGCTCCACCACCTCACAAATGGCCTGGACCCCAGCCTCTTCAAGGCTGTTACCTGCTGCCGAGCCATTATATTCAAATATGGGCCACATCCAGGAAAAAGGCACTTTTGAGGGGCTGCCCTTGGTTGCATTGATGCCTTCTGCCCACTTGTGAGGAAAGGCCTCGACAAAGGCAAGCTCCTCCTGACTAAGTTTCTTGTCTGTATGAAGGGCCCTAAGAAGATGATCGAATGAAAATCCGTTCCCTTTGGTTTCCTTACATGAAGCAATCTGAAATAGGCCGTGCTGCACAAAACGAAAAAGGCTGTATCTTTCAGCAATCTCCATGACAGCGCTCGCCTTTGCCTGGTCCTCTGTAACTCCCTTTCCCATTTGCTTCTTGGTCCCGGTAACACTGCTTGCCCCTGGACTGTACTTACTTACATAAACTGGGATACCAAGCCTGCCTTTATCGACCCTTATCACCTCTTCAAGAACAGGCTCACCAAGCCTTGAAAATCTGTCCATGGCCCAATCAAGGGTTTCCAGAGGACTTCTTACCTTGTCATAAGACAGACCTGTTTCCTTAAATGAGTCTCTAAGCTTCATGACCACTTTTATCAAGACGCCTGAAGATATTGGAGCTTCAGGTCATCAATCCTTGCGATATTTCTTGCACACAGCCTCTATAATACGTTCTGCACGGAACCAATCTTCCTGGTCCGCACCCGGCTCCATGCCCCTGCGTTCATACAACGTATGGGCTACTGCGGCAACCCATTTTTGTCTGCCATCTTCACATTCGGTGTCCACAAAGACAATCCTCGTCATGCCCGTGCCTGGCGCCCCCTGGACCTGGAGCCCAACCACAGGGTTGGGGGCCTCTTCGTCCTTGATAAGATAGATGGCCCGTGGAACATCTACCGCATGGGCAAGATGAACAAGATTGTCTGGATCTGTTGTTCCAAGAAAGATCTCTACACGTCTTGCCCTATCATCATAATCAATGCCAAGAAGAGGCATTCCAGGCTCGCCCACGATATAATCATCACCTATCTGAACAACAGCCCGCCTGTACTGATTCATCCTGTTGAAATCCTTGAGAAAACTTTTCCATTCCTTTTTGAGAATACGCGTCTTTTTTTCCGCCATCTCATGCACCTCCCTTTATTTTGATAAAAGTAACCTAAACACT
The DNA here is from genome assembly GCA_026985565.1 of Deltaproteobacteria bacterium. Classification (GTDB taxonomy): domain Bacteria; phylum Desulfobacterota; class Dissulfuribacteria; order Dissulfuribacterales; family QOAL01; genus JAADCZ01. The sequence goes on along the minus strand of JALSQG010000165.1, from coordinate 3,162 downwards.
TGGCATTACGGTGTCAAAGCAACAAGGGTACACATAAAAAAGTTGTAACAATTTGGGAAATGCTAACTTTTGATCAAACGGTTCCGAAGGCTTTCCAAGGTTGGGGACCTGGTATCCGAAGACACAAAATCAAACAGGGGGCCTTGATACATGACTTTGCCACCATGGCGCCCTCCTCCTGGCCCAAGATCTATAATCCAGTCAGCCATGGAAATGATGGACAGGTTGTGCTCAATAATGAACACGGTATTACCATTTTCTGAAAGCCTTGAAAGACAGCGTGATAGCCTTTCCACATCCTCAACATGAAGACCAACGCTTGGCTCATCAAGCAAATAAAGGCGTCCCATTCCTTGGGGCCTTGAAAGCTCCTTTGCGATCTTAAGCCTTTGTGCCTCACCACCTGAAAGCGATGGGCTTGGCTGTCCAAGGCTCAGATAGCCGAGACCAAGCTCAGAAAGCACCTTTAGCCCCCTTCTGATACTTGGAACAGGCCTGAAAAACTCAAGTGCCTCTGATACCGTCATGGATAGCACCTGGCTTATGTCCTTTGATTTCCATTTTATTGAAAGGACATCCTGCCTGAACCTTTTCCCCAAACATTCAGGGCACTCAACATATACATCTGGCAGTATGCCCAACTTTTGACGTAACTGCCCCTGCCCTTTGCAATGAGGACAGGAACCTTCTTTCGTGTTGAAGGAAAAATGGGCTGGACCAAACCCCTTGACCCGCGACGCAGGTGTCCTGGAAAAAAGCTCCCTTATATGAGAAAGGATGCCTATGAATGTGGCCGGGCAAGATCTCGGCGTTCGTCCGATGGGGCTGTGATCCACATTCAAAAGCCCTTTTAGTCGCTCAGCACCATAAATGGTACCTGAAACATCACCCCTTTGTTCTATAAGATCCATAAGGGCCTCTTTGAGACTCGTCTTTCCAGAGCCTGAAACTCCTGTGACCACAGTTACCGCACCAAGGGGGATGTCAATATCTATGAAGGAAAGATTGTTTTTTGAAACACCTTTTAGTTGCAAAAAAACTGTTCCCTTCCCTATCCTCCTGCTTTTTTTGATTTCTGGAAGCCCTTTTCTCAGGCATTTTGCCGTCTTTGTGCCCGAATGTCTTAAAAGCTCCTGGACACTTCCCTGAAAGACCACCCGGCCGCCTTCCTTGCCACCTCCTGGACCAAGGTCAATCACATGATCTGATTCCAATATGGTATCCTCGTCATGCTCCACGACTATTACGCTGTTTCCCTTGTCACGCAGAGCCCTTAGGGCCTTGACAAGCCGCCTGTTATCCACAGGATGAAGACCAATGGTGGGCTCATCAAGAACCAGGGTTATACCAGTAAGAGTTGAGGCAGCCTGTGCACTAAGACTGATTCTTTGAGACTCGCCTCCTGAAAGGCTCTCTCCAGATCGATCAAGACTGAGATATCCAAGGCCAAGATCTGACATGAGCCTTAACCGCCTTGTGATTTCCAAAGAAAGTGTGGAAAAAAGCCTCCTTCTGTCTGGGCGAATAAATAGGTTCCTTTGCCAGTTTGAAAAAACCTCGAGTATCTCATCTACCTCAAGGGCCATAAGAGACGATATATCAAGCCCTCCTATCTTAAAGATCCGTGTCTTGGGAGAAAGCCTTCGGCCCTCACAATGAACACACGGATTGCCACTTTCATCCCTTCCACTACCAAGACACTCCGCACACCTGCCAACCTTTGTATGGAAGGAGAAAAGAAGGGGATCCGGCTCATCAACTGAGATCTTGCACTTGTTGCAAAAATACTTGGTACTGAGCCACTTTTGACTGCCATGGTCAAAAAGGCAAACCAAGGTCCCACCTCCTGCCTTGAGGGCCTTTTTCACCAGCATGTCTAACTGCTGCCTGGAAAGTCCTGGCTCAACAGGCCCATACATCCAGAATATCGTGTGTTCCATAAATCTTGACAGCCTTACGGGATCTCCTTTTCTAAGCACCTTGTCGTCCACCATGACCGCATAGGCACCGTTTGCAAAACCAAGCTCTATCTCTCTCTTATGCACACCCTTTCTGTGACGAATCCGTGGCGAGAGTATAAAAAAGGGGCCGGCTTCCCTAAGGTCAGCCACTGTGTCCGTGATCTCCTGTCTCGTTGCCTGGCTCATCCTCTCATTGCAACGTTGGCAGACTGGCGTTGAGCAATGGGCATAAAGAAGCCTTAGATAGTGAGCGGTTTCAGAAAGGGTGGCGACCGTTGACATGGAGCTTCCCCTTACAGCCTTTTGCTCAATGGCAACAGACGGACTAAGACCGCGGACAGAATCAACATCCCCACGTTCGTAAAGCCTCACAAACTGCTTCATGTAAGATGGCAGGCTTTCCAGATAGCGACGCTGCGCCTCTTTGTAGATCAGGTCAAAGGCCAAAGTGGATTTTCCAGAGCCTGAAACTCCAGTTACCACTACGAGCCTGTTTCTTGGAATATCGATATCAAGATCCTTGAGATTGTTGTGCCTTGCTCCCCTTATCTCTATGACGCCTTTTTTAGACCTATCTTTGCTGTGCGAGGACTTTGAGGGAACCTTTTTCCTTCCTTCAAGTTCCTTGATGGCCTTTGATGTGGGGGTATCCATTCTCAAAAGATCTTTGGGACATCCTTCAAAAAGAAGGTGGCCTCCACCATCTCCTCCCTCAGGACCCAGTTCTATGAGCCAGTTGCTTAAGCCCATTACCGATAGGTCATGTTCCACAATCACCACTGTGTTTCCTGCTGAGGCCAGCTTGTGAAGCTGATCCATAAGGCACAAAACCTCTTTTTTAAAAAGGCCTCGAGTTGGTTCATCAAGGATAAATAGGCAGCCTGTGTCTTTTAGGTGTGCCATGTGCCTTGCTATCTTTAGCCTTTGGGCATCACCTGCAGAAAGGGTATTTAGTGGCTGGCCAAGTAAAAGATGGCCAAGGCCCAGAGATATTGCCGGCTCTAAGGCCCTTACAACAGCCTTTTCATGGCGGAAAAAGTGTTGCACTTGGGAAAGGGTCATCTCCAAGCACTCACGAATATTTTTGCCTCTTAGACGTATTTGTTGTGCCTCCTTGGAGAATCTTGCACCATTACATTGGGGGCACGGAACCATCACATCTGGGAGAAACTGCATATCCACCATTTCAAAGCCTTGCCCC
>JALSQG010000164.1 GCA_026985565.1 Deltaproteobacteria bacterium | reverse complement strand
TGGTGGAAGAACTTTGTAAATCCCTGGGATTTCCAAGGAGCATTACTGCCTTTTTGGTCAACCGGGGGCTCGATACAAAACAGAAAATAGAGGAACATCTACACGTGCCCCTGTCATCTCTTACAGACCCATTTGTGATGAAGTCCATGGATGTGGCTGCAAACCGTTTGGCCTTGGCCATAGGGAAGAGGGAAACAATTGGCATCTTCGGAGACTTTGATGCAGACGGCGTCTGTGCCTCTGCCCTTATGCATCTTTTCCTAAGAGAGCTTGGTGCAGAGTCTCACGTGTATATACCTCACAGGGAAAAGGAGGGCTACGGCCTAAACAAGACGGGCCTGGACAAGCTTTCTTCAAAGGGGTGCAGCCTGGTGGTGACAGTGGACTGCGGGATCACCAACATGGAGGAGGCAAGGTACTGCTCCGGCTTGGGAATGGAGCTCATAATCACAGACCATCACAAGCCTTCAAGTGAAATTCCCCTGGCCGTTGCATGTCTTGATCCCCAAAGGAAAGACTGTGCCTTTCCCTTCAAAGGACTTGCTGGTGTTGGGGTTGCCTTTTTCTTAATCTGGGCAACAAGACGCAGGCTGATCGAAAAGGGTTTTTTTAACACTACTTCTCCTCCTAATCTCAGAAAGTATCTTGACCTTGTTGCAATTGGGACCGTTGCGGACATGATGCCCCTATACAGGGAAAACCGGATACTGGTAAAGGAAGGCCTTGAGGTAATGGCATCTGGTCAACGCCCATCCATCAAGGCCCTTATGGATTCCTGTGGCCTTGGAAACATGCGGCTGTCGTGCAGGGACATAGCATTCAGGCTCGGCCCTAGGCTAAATGCCGCAGGGCGAATGGATCATGCGGACACTGCCTTTTCCCTTCTAATAAGTGAGGATTACAGGGAAGCCCTTGGCCTTTCAAAAAGACTTGAAGATCTGAATCAGGACAGGCAACGGTATGAACGGAAACTTTTGAGTCAGGTGTTAGAGTTCATGGCCAAGGATGGCAGTGGCAGCAGTCTTGTCTTTCATTGCAAGGGTTGGAAAAAGGGAATTCTCGGCCTTGTGGCATCAAAGGTGGTTGAGCAGGCAAATCGTCCGGTAATACTTCTTACAGAAGAAGACGGCATGTTAATTGGCTCTGGCAGGGCACCAGAGGAAATAGACCTTTTTGGGGCCATATCGTCATGTTGTGAGCTTTTGACCCGCTTTGGTGGGCATCGTTCTGCAGCAGGGCTTGCCATGGCGATGGAAAATCTTCATGAGTTTAAGCAAAGATTTCAACAGGCGGTCATGGAACAGAAGGCAGACCATAAGCAACGGCCCCGTTTGGAACTTGATGCCCAGGTGGAACTTTCCGAGCTTGTAAGTAGTGATTATGCAAGTCTTTTGGAGATGCTTGAGCCCTTTGGCCCCATGTATGAAAGCCCCCTTTTTGCAGCAAGTAAGTTTCAGGTTACAGATGCGAGGGTTGTTGGCCAAAACCATCTAAAGATTGCAATTTCACCCCATGAATCTTCTTCCTCTACTTGTCAACTCGACCTTTTGGCATGGGGACAAGGGAACAAACTCGATCTTTCCTGGCAGGAATTGGAGTTAGCCTTTACGCCAAGTGTCAACATCTGGAATGGGAGGAAAAGTGTTCAGCTTATTTTGAAGGATGCAAGAAGGCCCTGATTTTCCCATCTTGTCATGAGACTAAAAAGCCTCATCATATCCGGTTT
>JALSQG010000163.1 GCA_026985565.1 Deltaproteobacteria bacterium | reverse complement strand
AATGGAACAGAATAATGTAAAGATGGCCAAAGATTGTGTGGAGATAAGGGTCCAGGGCATAGTGCAGGGAGTGGGATTTCGCCCCTTCATATACCGCCTTGCAACTGGACTTGGCATAAAGGGCCAGGTCTCCAATACGGAACAGGGCGTCATCATAAAGGCAGAAGGGGAAAAGGGGACTCTTAAAAGGTTCATTGAGGAAATAAAGGGAAAATCCCCGCCCCTTTCAAAGATAAGCTCGGTGCACAGCTCATCCATCGGGCCATGTCATTTCACATCCTTTGAGATCGTAAAGAGTAAAAAGGGGGGCAAGGTAAAGACAGAGATCTCACCAGATGTTGCAACATGCAACGAGTGTTTGAAAGAGATTCTTGATCCAAAAGACAGAAGACACGGCTACGCCTTTACAAACTGCACCAACTGCGGCCCACGTTACACCATCATTGAAAGTCTTCCCTACGACAGGCCAAATACCTCCATGAAGCACTTTCCCATGTGTAAAAGGTGCAAGAAGGAGTATGAAGACCCTTTGAACAGGCGTTTTCATGCACAGCCAAACGCCTGCCCCGATTGTGGCCCACACCTTTTCTTCGTTGACGAAACCGGAAGCAGACGCGGGGCTGACCCGCTGAGGCTTGCCGTTTCCTACATAAATGCGGACAAGATAGTTGCAATAAAGGGGCTTGGAGGTTTTCACCTGGCATGCAGCGCCTTTTCTGACAGGGCCATCTCCCGCTTGAGAAGAAAGAAGATGAGGCCATACAAGCCCTTTGCCATCATGGTAAAAGAGGTGGATGTAGCAAGGCGCCTGGCCCTTTTGGGGCAGGATTCAGAAGAACTTCTTTGCTCCTTTATGGCGCCGATTGTCCTTTTTCCAAAGAGGACTCCGGAAAGGGTGTCACACCTTGTGGCCCCTAACGTGTCCGATGTTGGCATCATGCTTCCCTACACCCCCCTTCATCATCTGCTTTTTAGAACAAAAGGTTGTCCTGATGCACTTGTCATGACAAGCGGGAACCCAAAGGATGAGCCCCTTTGCACTGAAAACAAGGAGGCCCTTGAAAGGCTTTCAGGCTTTGTTGACGCATTTGTTCTGCATGACCGGGACATCTTCACAGGTGTTGACGACTCTGTGATAAGAAACTTTCAAAAAGGGCATTTTTTCATCAGAAGATCAAGGGGTTATGTGCCTGCACCAATTGATTTTCCCGGAAAGAAAGAAGGTATCTTAGGGGCGGGGGCAGAGCTAAAAAACACCTTTTGTCTCACAAAGGCAGGCTCAGCATATCTAAGCCAACACATAGGAAATCTTGTAAGCGCAAAGACATTCAGCTTTTACAAAAGAAACATCAGACATCTTGCAGATCTTTTGGAGCTGAAAATCAGGATCTTAAGTTGTGACCTTCACCCGGATTATCTAAGTACCAGATTCTGTCTTGATTCCGGGCTTCCAGTGGTAAGGGTGCAGCACCATTTTGCCCATGCCGCCTCTGTCATGGCTGAACACATGATCCGCGGGCCTGTTTTGGCCATATGTCTTGATGGCACAGGTCTTGGAACTGATGGAACGATTTGGGGAGGAGAGGTGCTTGTTTGCACCCGAACAGATTTCAAGCGCCTTGGGCGCATAAGGCCGTTTCCCCTTCCTGGAGGGGATGCCTGTGCCAAAAGCCCCTGGCGGGCAGGCCTTTCCTTGATTTTTAGCGCATTTGGAAAGGACATATCGCTTCCTGCCACTTTCAGACAGATAGATAGAAAAAAAATTGCCTTTGTTAAGGCCATGATCGAGGCTCAGGTGAACACCCCCCTTACTTCAAGCTGCGGAAGGCTTTTTGATGCTGTGTCTGCACTTAGCGGAATATGCATGGAAAACACATACGAGGCCCAGGCTGCCATGGAACTTGAAGCCCTTTGTCTAAGTGCCCTTTCAGGTGAAAATATTGTAAAGACCGGCGCCTTTGAACGCTTCTTTAACGATGCCAATATCATACGAAAAGGCCATAGCCTTTTTGAGCTTGACTGGAAGCCCTTTTTGGAGGAGTTTTTCTTGCAGGAAAACCCAAGCAGTGCCACTGATATTTCCATTAACTTTCACGCCTTTTTGACAGCAGGCCTTAGTAAAATTGCCACGTGCTGCCTTGATGGCCATGATATTGAAACGGTTGTGATAAGCGGGGGCTGTATGCAGAACAGGGTCCTTTTGGAAGGCTTTGTGGAATTTTTCAGGAAAAGACATATTTCCTGTCTTACAAACGAGAAGGTGCCTTCAAATGACGGGGGAATATGTCTTGGGCAGGCATTTGTTGCATCAGGCTTAGAAAATGCATGAGGAAAACGATTAAAAAGATTTTAGGCAAGAAAAGGAGGCATAATGTGTCTTGCAGTACCCATGGAGGTGATTGAGACAAGGGGCAGTGAGGACGATTTCCTTGACCCTCCTGTGGCAGTGGTGGAGGCCCAAGGCACAAGGGCCACGGTTCGGCTCGATATCGTGGACAGGATGCCTGGGCCTGGAGACTATGTGATAGTACACGCAGGCTTTGCAATCCACACACTTTCAAAGGAGGAGGCAGAAAAGAGCCTTGAACTCTTTGACGAGATGGCAGAGCGGGCATAGATCATGATCAGGCAAAATGAAAAAGATGCAGTCAAGCGGCTTTCCAAGGCAATAGAGGCCGCTGTTTCAGGCCCTGTCAGGATAATGGAGGTTTGCGGCACCCACACCATGTCCATCTTTCGCCATGGCATAAGGTCTCTTCTTCCAGGAAAGATCGAGCTTGTTTCCGGCCCTGGATGCCCTGTATGCGTTACAAGCCAGGAGGACATAGACCGGATGATAGCCCTTTCTTCTCTTAAAGACGTTACCGTTGCCACCTTTGGCGACCTCGTAAGGGTTCCTGGCTCAGGCAAAAGCCTTGCCCAGGCAAGGGCTGAAGGGGCAGACGTCCAGATAGTCTATTCCCCGTCAGATGCCCTTGACATGGCCCTTAAAAACAGACACAAAAAGGTGGTCTTTCTTGGCGTTGGCTTTGAGACAACAGCACCCACTGTTGCTGCAACCTTGCTGCAGGCACGTGCAGCAAAAACAGACAACTTTTTCGTTTACTCATGCCACAAGCTCATGCCCCCTGCCTTGGATGCCCTCTTTGAGCACACGGACGCTAAAGTGGATGGGCTTATTTGCCCAGGCCACGTAAGCACCATAATCGGCGCCTCTGCCTATGAACCTATTGTAAGACGATTTGGCCTTCCCTGCGTGGTGGCTGGCTTTGAGCCGCTTGATATACTGACTGCCATACTCCTTCTTGTAAGACAGCATTCAAAGGGTGAGGCAAGGGTGGAAAACTGTTATGAAAGGGCAGTTTCCCAGAAAGGAAATGAAAGGGCAAGGGCCTTGATGTACAAGGTCTTTGAGCCCAAAGGGGCACGCTGGCGCGGACTTGGTGAAATAGATGAAAGCGGGCTTTCCATAAGGGATGAATTTTCAAACCTTGATGCGGAAAAACGTTTTGAGATCAAAACATGTGAATCCGAGGAACCAAAGGGATGTATGTGTGGACAAATCATTCGGGCAGAGGCCACCCCTCCTGACTGCCCTCTTTTTGGCAAAAGGTGCACTCCCGCAACCCCGGTAGGGCCGTGCATGGTATCGAGTGAGGGCACATGCTCTGCCTATTTCAGGTATGGAAATCATGCTTAGAGAAAAGAGGATACTTCTTGACCATGGAAGCGGTGGACTTGCCACCAAAAAACTCATAGAGGGTCTGTTTCTAAGACGTATTGGGAATCCGGTTCTTTCCCGCATGGAAGACAGCGCAGTGGTGGATCTGCCTCCAGGCAGGCTTGCCTTTACCACTGACAGCTTTGTCATTGACCCCATCTTTTTTCCAGGTGGGGACATAGGCTCCCTTTCCGTGCACGGCACGGTGAATGATCTTGCCATGCAGGGTGCTTCTCCGCTCTTTTTAAGCCTGGGTCTCATACTTGAAGAGGGCCTTGACATGGATCTGCTTGAAAAGGTGGCAGATTCCATTTCCAGAGCGGCAAAAGAGGCAGGGATTGTGATTGCCGCAGCAGATACAAAGGTGGTGGGCAAGGGCCAGGCCGATAAGATATTCATAAACACTTCTGGAATAGGCACGCTTTCATCTGTGACAAGCCTTGGCGTAGAAAAGGCAAGGCCAGGAGACAAGGTAATCGTCTCTGGATTCATTGGAGATCACGGTGCCTGCGTGCTTCTTGCAAGATCAGGCCTGCCCTTTGAGGCAAGGATAAAGAGCGACTCAGCCCCCCTCAATCACCTTTGCAAACGAATACTTGCTGCAACGAGGCCATCAGATGTAAGGCTTATGCGGGACCCGACAAGGGGCGGCCTTGCAACGGTATTAAACGAGATAGCAGATGCGTCGAAAACTGACATAGAGATTCTGGAAGAGTCCATCCCGGTAAGGCCAGAGGTCCAAGGGGTGTGTGAGCTCCTTGGCCTTGATCCCCTTTACCTTGCAAATGAGGGTAAGTGCGTGGTGGTTGCAGACCAAGAGGCAGCCCCGGCTGTTTTAGAGGCAATGAAGCAAGACGGGCTTGGAAAAGATGCTGCAATAATCGGCGAGGTAAAAGCACCAGTTGATCAACAGGGGCCCAAGGTGGTTTTAAGGACAAAGATCGGAGGCGAAAGGATAGTTCCCATGCTAACTGGTGAGCCCCTTCCAAGGATATGCTGATGGAAGAAAGAACCACCCGAATCGCAATAATTGGTATAGGCAACCTTCTAATGGCAGATGAGGGCTTTGGGGTCCATGTAATAAGACATCTTGAAGACAACTACGTCTTTCCCAAGGGGGTCCGCTTAATAGACTGCGGAACGGCCGGGATATACATGGCGCCAGTGTTTGAACAGGCCAAAGAAACAGTCATAATCGATGCTGCATCCATTAAGGGATATCCGCCTGGCACACTGCTTAAGATGAATCACACCGAGATGACAGGAAGGCAGATCCAGTCCAGCATGAGCCCTCACCAGCTTGGGGTCCTGGAGGTGCTTGAAATTTGCAGGCTGCGAGAAAAACTTCCCTCATCCATAGAGTTTTTGCTTGTGATCCCTGAAAAGGTGGAGCCAGGGACAAAACTTTCAAAGACCGTAGAGCCCAAGGTGACAGAAGTTGCAAGAATCATTGTAAAACGCATTGAAGACATGGGATTGGATGTAAAGGATGCATGAGGTGAGCCTTGTGCAGGGGCTTATCAGCCAGGTGAAAGAAGAGGCCAGACGCCACAATGCCACAAAGGTTGAAAGGGTGGTGGTGCAGATAGGCCCCTTTTCAGGCGTTGTTCTCGAATCCTTCACCTTTGCCTTTGATGCCCTTAAAAAGGAAGAGCCCCTATTGGCAGGGGCCTTTCTTACCATTAAAACAAGTAAAGCCATCTATAAATGCACAAATTGCGGCAAAGAGCTGGAAAAAGAAGGCGGTGAGGAGGCCACAAGCCATCAGGACGCCTTTACTACACACTTTTCCCCTCTTTTTCAGGAAATAAGATGCCCCGAGTGCAAGGAAGGCCTTCTTTATCCTTCAGGCGGGGACGAAATCATTCTTTTACGAATAGAAATGGAGTAGGTCATGTGTGATACATGCGGATGCCAGGGCAGCAACAGTAACGACAGGAAACTTTTAGAGATAAACAGGAGCCTTCTTGAGGCAAATACCGCCCTTGCCAAAAAGAACAGGCACCACATGGAGATGATGGGGGCTGTTGGAATAAATCTTATAAGCAGCCCCGGGGCAGGAAAAACAACGCTTCTTGAAAAAACCGCAGACATGGCAGGAAAGAACCTGGACTTTGCTGTGATCGAAGGCGACATAGAGACAGAGCGCGATGCAGAACGCATAAGGGCCAAGGGAATCCCAGCAGTTCAGCTTACCACTGGAGGCGCCTGCCACCTTGATGCCAGGCTCGTTCACAAGGGAATCCATCTTATTGAAAAGGAGACTGCAACAGGTGGCAAAAAGATTCTATTCATTGAAAATGTTGGCAATCTGGTATGTCCTGCGGCCTTTGATCTTGGCGAACACAAAAGGGTGGTGATGGTCTCAGTGCCTGAGGGCTCGGACAAGCCGGCCAAATATCCAAGGGCCTTTATGGGATCTGACCTTTTCATCATCACAAAAATAGATCTTCTGCCCTATTTCGACTTTTCCATTGAAGAGGCAATCGCCTGTGCACGCAGAATAAACCCCCATATAGAGGTAATGAGCCTTTCTGCCAAGACAGGAGAAGGCATGGAAGAATGGCTTTTCTATCTAAGCAACCTTTTGGAAAATGAAGCAGGAGGTTGATACATGTCTTTTTATACCGTTGTGAATTGTATGGATGGTCGGGTTCAGTTGCCTGTCATAAATTATATTATGGACAGATTCGGGGTAGATTATGTTGATTCCATAACTGAGCCTGGCCCTAACCGTCTTATGGCCCAAGATGCAGATTCTGTTGTTGTCAGAGGAATTCTTGAAAAAATCGGTATTTCTCTCCATCGTCACAAATCAAGGGGGGTGGCACTTGTGGGACATCATGATTGCGCAGGAAACCCCAGTAAAAAGGGTGAGCAGGTGGAACAGCTTCGAAAGGCCATGGCCGTGGTTAAGAAAGAGTTTCCAGACATAGATGTCATCATGCTGTGGGTGAATAATGACTGGGAGGTGGAAGAGGTTGCAGTGGAGGGTGCTTGATGCGCCTTCTGCCTTGAGCATGGTCGAAGGAGGGTTAGCCCCTCCTTCGAATCCTGTCTTTACATATCACTTTAGCACAGTTCTGGCATTTATAGGCTGTACCGGACGATTGTTCGGATGATGCATAACGTGCTTGAACTTATCAACCTGTTCCTTTGATACTGTTGCAAAATCCTTCAGAACGATCCACCGTACCCCTTCAGAACATGGAGGTGTGGTTAGGGAACCGTTGAAACGGAAGTAGTCGCGGTTTTTTGGAAGAAGATCGTAGGGCTTAAAGGCGGGTTCAATGGCCACCTTTTCTCCTGCCTTTTCAGGCATAACTGCCCAAAGCCTTTCAAGCACCCTGTTTTCCGGGCCATATTTGAACATGAGGGCTACAACTGCCAGATTCCCGTTTTTGTCCTTGTGGACAAAGTGGGCCTCAAGGGGGAAAGAGCGCCCATCTATCAGATTCTCACTTGGTGAGTGAAAATGAAACTGCAAAAGAGAAAAGGTTATTCCATCTATCTCAATGGTGCTTCCTTCGTTCACATTCACCTGGATGGTGTGGCCGTTGTTCAGAATTTGCGACCAGGCTCCGTTATCCACAAAAGGAATAGCTGGAAGCTCTGCCTCAATAAACCCCTTCAAGTCTATTGGAGACTGGTTCCTGCCCTTCGAGCACATCTCATAGGCTGGATCAAGGCTCCCCCAAAAAACCGGCCCCTCTTTTCCCTCATAACTCCAATGAGCTGAAGCCTTGTGTGTCTCAGCGTGGGAAAAGGCCGCTCCCATCAAAAACAGCATGGCAAAAAACAGGGTCTTTTTCATCTTTTTCCTCCTTCTTGCATGATAATTCTGGCTTGTGAAATTAGTCCCTATTTTTACGCCGCCAGGGCAAAAGAGGCAAGACAAAATTGAATGGACGCAGATGGTTGATTGGAAGGCAGTGCAAGGAACAGATACCTATGCAGAAAGCTTGATGTCTTGGGTGGATGATACCTGAAGTGTTTTCTCTTCGAGTTTATCAAGGGCCTTTGGAATTGAAAAATTTGG
>JALSQG010000162.1 GCA_026985565.1 Deltaproteobacteria bacterium | reverse complement strand
TGGATGCCCTTAAAAGCCCCCACCCGTCGTTGAATACAACCCTTGCACCATCCACATCTATGACATCGAAACCGTCCCTCATAAGCCCTTCCTTCACCATTTCAACAAGGCGAAACTTTTGCTCTTCATCACAATCAACCCTTATCTCTGGAGTTGAAACGGTCTCTGGAAGCCCCTCCAAAAGACTCGAAAGGGGGGCATCTGCCGCTGCCAAGATCTCACAAAGCCTAAGGGCCGCATAGGTGGCATCATCGAATCCAAAAAAACGGTCTGCAAAAAAGATGTGTCCACTCATCTCTCCTGCAAGAAGGGCCCCTGTCTCTTTCATTTTCTGTTTTATGAGGGAGTGCCCTGTCTTCCACATTATGGCCTTGCCCCCATGGGCCTCTATGTCCTGATAAAGAATGTGGGAACACTTCACCTCACCTATGACGGCAGATCCAGGATGTTCCTCAAGAAGATTTCTTGCAAGAAGAAGAAGGATCTTGTCACCGAATATGACCCTCGCCTTCTCATCCACTACCCCGATCCTGTCACCATCCCCATCAAAGGCAATACCGATGTCTGCCCCGGTGGCCTTTACTGTATTTTTAAGATCCTTGAGATTTTCCATTACTGTGGGATCTGGATGGTGATTTGGAAAGTTTCCATCCACCTGGCAAAAAAGGCTTTCAACCTTACACCCTGCCTGGGAAAAGGCATCTGGTGCAACAAGGGCAGATACGCCGTTGCCACAGTCAAGGACCACATTGAGGGGTCTTGAAATATTGATGTTTTCCTTCAAATATGCAAGATATTCTGGCAAGATTTCGTATTTTTCAATAACTCCATTCCCTTCGTTAAAATCCCCTTCTTCAATAACTTTTCTGATCTTCTGGATCTGCTTTCCATAGATGGTTGACGTACCCATGCACATCTTAAGGCCATTGAACTCAGGGGGGTTGTGGCTTCCAGTAATCTGTATGCCTCCATCCACATTTAGATGAAAAAGTGAAAAATAAAGAACAGGAGTTGGGCACTGCCCAATATCCCTAACCTTAAGACCTGTTGAGGAAAGCCCCGCCATCAAGGCTGCCTGCAGCCTTTTAGAATGAAGCCTTCCATCCCTTCCGCAACAAACCTCCTTGCCACCTTCTGTTGTGACAATAGTACCGTAGGCCCTTCCAATATCATGAACGACATCTTCAGTCAGGTCCCTATCAACAACTCCTCTAATGTCATATTCACGAAATATCTCTTTGGGTACCATATTTAAACTCCTTTTGATGCCTTAATGCCAAGTCTTTTCAAAACAAGATCCTTCAAGCAACCTATAAAGTATGGCGAATCGTTAAGGGCAGGTGTTCGTATAAGCCTTACCCCTCTTTCCTTCATCATATCTTCATAAAGCATGTCTATTTCGTAAAGGGTTTCTATATGATCGGAGACAAAGCTGATTGGAAGACAAACGATCTCTTTCACTCCCCTTTCCGCCATGTCAATAAGGGTCTCATCTGTTTGGGGCTCAAGCCACTTTACTGGTCCACTCCTACTTTGAAAACAGAGCCTTCCCTTTATACCTGTATTTTTTTCAAGGGCGCTTATGGTTCTTTCCACATGTTTTACATACGGGTCACCCTGTTCCACCATTTTTTTTGGCAGGGAATGGGCGCTGTAGATAAGGCTGAATCCGTTTCTATCATGAAGCCTACCCACAGCCGAACGAAGGACCTCTTCAAGGGCCTTGATGTAGAGCGGATGATCCGGATAGCTTTCCACAGTGACATAATCCTTGATTCCAAGCCTTTTTGCTGCAGCTTTGAAATCTTCCAGGGAGGTTCCGCTTGTGGCCATGCTATAATGGGGGTACATGGAAAGGGCTACAAACCTCTTGCACCCCTGCCTTATGAGCATTTCCAATTGATCAGGCGTTCGCGGGGAAAAGTAACGCATGCCAGGTACGCACAAAAAGGATGTGCCTGTGACCGAGCGACTCAATTCTTCCTCAAGGGCCCTCGCCTGTCTTGTTGTTATTTCCAAAAGGGGGCTTCTACCCCCTATTTTTTTGTAACAGGCCGCACTTTTTGGCGCCCTCTTTCTGGCAATGAACCAGGCAATGGGCTTTTGGAGAAATGGCGGGCCAAGTTGTATGATTTTCCTGTCTGAAAAGAGGTTAAAGAGAAAGGGCCTAACAGCCTCAAGACTGTCTGGCCCGCCCATGTTCAACAAGATTACGCCTATCTTCATCAGCTTGAAAGCTCGTGAATCAGATCTATTGCCATCTTTACCTTTTCAGGAGGTATCTCTGGAAGGACCCCGTGTCCAAGATTGAAGATGTGGGCCTTGGCTGACCTACCCTGTTCTATGATTTCAGAAATCCTGTCTCTTAGTCTTTCTTCTGGGAGAAATAGCAGACAGGGATCAAGATTTCCCTGGATGACTACATCTGATCCGATGCGTTTTAGTGCTGTTCCTATATCCGTGCGCCAATCAAGACCAATTACATCAGCTCCAGAATTCCTGACCATATCAAGAAGGTGTCCCCCGTCATAAACAAAGTATATCATTGGCACCCCTTTCTCCCTAAGTGCATTAAAAACCCTTCTTGCATATATTAGGGCACCATCCCTGAAATCCTTTCTCGTAAGAACACCTGCCCATGTATCAAAAAGCTGTATTGCCTGGACACCTGCCTCTATTTGGGCGGAAAGGTATGATATTGTCACCTCGGTTATAAGATCCATCACAGATCTGAAAAGGGCTGGATTTTCAAAAAACATCTTCTTTATGTTTACAAAGCTCTTGGTTGTCCCTCCCTCGATGAGATAGGTGGCAAGAGTAAATGGGGCCCCTGCAAAACCTATTAGTGGTACCTTGTCAGAAAGCTCCTTTACGAGGATCTTTATGGTTTCCAAAACAAATGGAACATCCTTCCACGGAGATACTGGATGGAGCCTTTTAAGATGGTCAAGGGATCTTAAAGGCGGATCTATCACAGGGCCTTTTCCCTCCTTGAATGAAAGGCCTGCCCCCATGGCTTCAAGGGGAATTAGTATATCTGAAAAGAGTATGGCTGCATCTACTCCCAGAAGATCAACTGGCTGGAGTGTAACCTTTGCCGCAAGTTCTGGTGTCTTACACATGGTAAGAAAATCTGCTTGCCCCCTAACCTCCTGATACTCAGGCAGGTACCTTCCCGCCTGCCTCATGAACCACACAGGAACCGGTGTAGTTTTCTGCCCCAGACAGGCCCTTAAAAAAATGTCATTCATATACCCTTAGCCCTCCCCTCCTTTTAGTTTTCTCGGCGTGTAGCTACAAAAGGGTTCTTCAGCCAGATAATCACCACTTACCGCATAGGCCCTTGCCCTGCAGCCGCCACAAATCCTTATGTATTCACAGGCTCCACATGAGCCTTTGTAAGATGAAAAATCCCTTAGCTCCTTGAAAAGGCTTGAGTTATTCCAGATTTCTTCCAAGGATTTTTCCCTGACATTTCCTGCTGAAAGCGGAAAATAGCTGCAAGGAAGCACGTTTCCATCAACATCTATAAGGCATATGAGCTGTCCGGCAAGACATCCCTTTGATCCTCCAGTTGAAAATTTAAGGCTCCTGTGTTCCAAAGGATGTCCATCTCTTTTGGCGAGCTGCATCTTTACCCTGTAATAATGAGGTGCACAGGTAGGACGAACAAGCAGCTCCTTTTCCTCTTTCTCCATTTCGTAATGCCACTCGAGAAGCTTTTCATAATCCTCTGGGGTTATAAGTTCGCTCATTATGTCCTCTCCCCTGCCAGTTGGGACTATCATGAACATGTACCAGGCAGTAGCGCCAATCTCCTTTGCAAGCCTATAGACGTTTTGTATGTCATGCTGATTTCTTTTGGTAAAGGAAGAATTTATGAGAAAGCTGATACCATGTTCCCTAAAGAGTCTGGCAGCATTCATGGTGCCTTCAAAGGCACCTGGCTGGTTTCTAAAATTGTCATGAATCTTTGCATTTGAGCCATCCAAGCTCAAGGACACCATCTTTATCCCTGCATCCTTTATCTTTTTACAAACATCTGTGGTAACAAGGGTGCCATTTGTGGCAAGACACATCCTTAGGCCCTTTTGCGTACCGTAGGATGCAAGCTCATGCCAGTCTGGTCTCAAAAGTGGCTCTCCTCCAGAAAGGACCACCACTGGTTTTGCAAAGGAGGCAATGTCATCGATTATCCTTTTGCCCTCATCAGTAGGAAAATCTGGATGTGCCTTGACCTCCATTTCAGAAGAGGACCTGCAATGGACACAGTGAAGGTTGCACCTTCTCGTTGTCTCCCAGGCAAGCCATTTCAGTTCGAATTCCATTTTTCACTCCATGGTTTCATATTTTCTTCATTTTTCTAAGCCTGACGGCATTTGATACCACAGTTACAGAGCTCATGGCCATGGCGGCAGATGCGATGATTGGAGAAAGACGAATACCACAGCACGGATAAAGAATGCCTGCAGCAATGGGTATGGCCAAGGTGTTATAACCAAAGGCCCAGAAAAGGTTCTGCTTGATCACCCTCAAGGTCTTTCTAAGTAGCCTGATCGCCATTGGTACAGTGGAGACGCCATGCCTCATAAGCCCTACCTGTGCCGCATCCATGGCGATATCTGTACCTGACGACACGGCCATGCCAAGATCTGCCTGGACAAGGGCAGGGGCATCATTTACACCGTCCCCCACCATTGCCACCTTGTGTCCTTTTTCTTGCAACGATTTTATCCGTGCCGACTTATCTACCGGGGAAAGGGCAGCCTCGAAAGAATCAATGCCTGCCATATTGGCAATTGTCCTTGCAGTTTCATGATTGTCACCTGTAAGCATCAAGGTGGATATGCCCATCTGTTTTAGCTCTTTTATGGCATGGCTTGCATCTGCCTTAAGGGAGTCTGAAAGGGCTATGATACCCAAAACGTCCTTGCCGTAAGAGATCCAGATGGTGGTCATACCCTTTCGAGCAAGCCCGTCTGCCACATCCTTAAGCTTGCTTGTATCTATGCCGGATTTTTCAAGAAGCTCCCTTTTTCCAGCAAGCACCATGGTTCCATCAAGCTCTGCAGAAACACCAAGGCCTGTCTTTGAGCGAAACGCCGTAACCTGCCGTGGCGAAATACCATGTGCCTTTGCTTGCTCCACAATTGCCCTTGCAAGGGGGTGTTCTGAAAATG
Organism: Deltaproteobacteria bacterium; assembly: GCA_026985565.1. Lineage (GTDB taxonomy): Bacteria > Desulfobacterota > Dissulfuribacteria > Dissulfuribacterales > QOAL01 > JAADCZ01. The sequence continues at coordinate 2,643 of JALSQG010000162.1, read as the reverse complement.
ATTCCACAGAGGCAGCCACCTCAAGGAGTTTTTTTTCATCGAGACCGCTTGCAGGAATGGTTTCAGCCACAGATGGTCTGCCTTCTGTAAGGGTTCCAGTCTTGTCAAAAATCACTGTGTCCACCTGGGCTCCCTGCTCTATGGCCTGAGCATTCTTTATCAGGATTCCTTCTTCTGCCCCACGGCCTGTCCCCGCCATCACCGCAGCAGGTGTTGCAAGCCCCATTGCGCAAGGACATGCTATTACAAGAACAGAGACGAAAGAAATTATAGAATTTGCAACCAAGGGTTCTGGCCCAAAAAGGTACCATATGAAAAAGGTCACTGCAGCACACCCGATTACGATGGGAACGAATACAGATGCCACCTTGTCCGCAAGACGCTGTATGTTGGCCTTTGAGCCCTGCGCCTCCTGGACAACCCTGACAATATGGGAAAGGACCGTATCGCTGCCGACCCTCTCTGCCATGATGGTAAGACGCCCCCAAAGGTTCAAGGTCCCGGCTGTGACATGATCCCCCTTTGACTTATCTACAGGTATGGATTCTCCCGTAAGGACCGATTCATCCACTGAACTTTCTCCAGATATGACAGTGCCGTCAACTGGTATTCTTTCAGAGGCTCTCACTACTACTACATTTCCTGGCACAAGAAGCTCAACCGGAACGTCCCTTTCTTTGTCATTTTCAACAAGATGCGCAACTGGCGGTGCAAGGCTCAAAAGTTTTGAAATGGAGCCTGCTGCCTCTCTCCTTGCCTTGGTCTCAAGATACTTTCCAAGAAGCACAAATACGATGATCATGGACGCAGAATCGTAGTAAAGATGGAGCTTAAGCCCGCTTTTAGAAAAAACGTGTGGAAAAAACGTAACGAAGACCGAATAGAGGTAGGCAGAAAGGGTGCCAAGGGCCACAAGGGTGTTCATGTCAGCACTTTTGTGCCTAAGGGCCTTCCATGCCCCAATAAGAAAGGGATAACCTACGTAGAACTGAACAACAGTTGTAACAATAAAAAGGAGATAGGCCCGTGTTTGGAACTGGATGGCCTTTACAAAAGGAAAAAGACCGGGCATGGAGAGCAAAAAACACAAAAGACCTAAGGCCCCTCCCACAAGCAGCCTTTTTTTAAGTGCAGAAAGCTCTCTTTCTTCAAGCTCTTTTTGAGAAGCCGGCCTTGCTTTTTCTCCTGACACATCAAGCACCTTGTAACCAAGACCCTCTATAGCAGATGTTATGGCTCCAAGATCACATGAAGATGAACAGCGAACATGGGCAGCCTGTGCCGCAAAGTTCACCCTGGCCTCATTCACGCCTTCAAGCTCGGACAGGGCCTTTTCAATGCGCTGGGCACAAACGGCACAACTCATGCCACCTATCTTCAAAATCAAGGTGTTTGAAGAAGATGTCCCACCTTCCGTGCTTGCTCCATAACCGGCATTCTCGACTGCCTCAATAATCTCAGAAATTATGCCTGCCCTTTCTTCAAACTCAACGGATGCAGTGGAAGAGGCAAGATTTACAAAGGCCTTTTTTACTCCGGGGACAGACAATATGGCATTTTCCACCCTGTTAGCACAAGCAGCACAGCTCATTCCAGTTATTCTAAATATGGCCTTTTGCATGTTTTTTTATGCCGTATAAACCTTCTTTCAGGCAGGTTTGTAGCCAGCCTTTTTCACGGCCTCCCTAACCTTTTCCATTACCTCTTCGCTTTCTGCATCAAACTCCGCCTTCTTTGATCCAAGATCCACCTTCACGTTATTGACTCCTGGAACCTCTGATATGGCCTTGGTTACAGTCATAACGCAGTGCTCACAACTCATGCCCTCAACATAAAGTGAAAGTTTCATCTTTGATCCTCCTTCAGCCTTGAAATGGCCTCTTTATATAGCTCAAGATATTTCAAGACCACTTTATCCCAGGTAAAATTTTCCAATATGATCTTGACCCCATTTTCCTGCATCTTTCTGATTGTCCATGGAGACTCGTTGAATATGGCAATGGCCCGGGTCATGACGCCAGCAAGCTCTTTTGGTTCCTCAGACGAAAAACTGAGGCCATTTACTCCGTCTTTAACCTTCACAAGGCCTCCTGTGCGCCTGACAATGGGAATGTTGCCCATAATTTGGGCGATAAAGTCTGTAAGGCCACAGGGTTCATAGCGAGAGGGAATCAGGAAGAAATCACCTCCAGCATAGAGTCTGTTTGCAAGGCCCCCATCATAGCCAGTAAGCACACACATCCTGCCTTTGTTGTGGGGAAGATCGCTTACCAAGCGAAGATGTTCTTCAATATCGGCCTTACCATTTCCAAGTATGGCTATATTGAACGAACCGAGATTCTCCTCAAGGGCCTTTGCCAGGATATCCATGCCCTTTTGTTCTGTAAGCCTGCTTACAACAGTAAAGAAAGGAAGATCGGGCCTGTATTCCACAGTTCCGGTCACCCTTATATCCCTAAAGGGGCCATCTATGAATTCAGCCGCTGCCTCCCCTGCTGATAAAAGCCTTAGAATTGATTTCTTACAGCGGATCTTGCCTTCAAAATCTCCATGCAGGGAGTCAAAGGAACATGGGATGCCGAGAAAATCTGCATTTTTGGGGTTAAACTCCTCAGGATCAATACCATTGGTAACGCCTTCAAG
>JALSQG010000161.1 GCA_026985565.1 Deltaproteobacteria bacterium | reverse complement strand
CTTTTTCGTGTGCTCCACCATGGCCCCAAATGGGGATTTGCCAAAGAGTTCGGAAATGATGCTCATTTCAGGCCTCCTCTTGAGATCTAAGCCTGTTCAAAAATCAAAACAAAAAAGGGGGCTCATGGCCCCCTGTCTTACAGATAGGTCTCTATCAATTTTTCTGCTATCTGCACTGCATTGGTTGCCGCACCCTTTCGTATGTTGTCGGCAACGATCCACATGTCAATACCGTTATCCTGGGAAATATCCTTTCTAATCCTGCCAACAAAGGTGTCATCCTTGCCCTCAGCCTCTATAGCCATGGGATAGAGGGCTTCTGATGGATCATCAAGTATGGTCACACCAGGGGCTTCTTCAAGAAGCTGTCTTACCTTGTCCAATTCCACTGGGGATTCAAACTGTACGTTTACAGATTCGGAATGGCCAAAAAATACTGGCACCCTCACACAGGTAGCCGAGACCATGATGGAGTCATCCTCCAGTATCTTTCTCGTCTCGTTCACCATTTTCATTTCTTCTTTTGTATAACCGTTTGGCTCAAACACATCGATGTGAGGCAAACAGTTAAATGCAATCTGATGAGGATAGGCCTTGTATTCAAATTCCCCAACATATCCCTTTGACTTTCCAGGCTCGTTGCCACAGCCTTTTATCACCCACTGTTTTACCTCTTCCTCAAGCTCATCTATTGCCTTCTGACCTGTCCCAGATACTGCCTGATATGTGGAAACCACAATGCGTTTTATCTTGGAATGGTCATACAGTGGCTTTAAGGCAACCACCATCTGAATGGTGGAACAGTTTGGGTTTGCAATTATGCCCTTTTTCTTATACTGGGCAATGGCATGGGGATTCACCTCTGGTACAACCAGGGGTACGTCCGGGTCCATGCGCCATGCACTCGAGTTGTCTATGACTACAGCCCCTGCCTTGGCCGCTGATGGGGCAAACTCAAGACTCCTTGAGGCACCGGCAGAAAAAAGGGCTATGTCCACACCGGTAAAGGAGTCGTGATCCAGTTTCTGGACTGTGATCTCCTCACCCTTGAAACGGATCTTCTTGCCTTCTGAACGTTCAGAGGCAAGAAATCTTATCTCTTTTATGGGGAAGTCCCTCTCATCCAGCACCTTGATCATGGTCTTTCCAACCGCACCAGTAGCGCCTACTACGGCAACGGAATACTCATCACTCATTTTTCTACCTCCCGTTAGCCCTTAACATAGTCTGCGACCAGATCGCCCACTTCACTTGTGGAATAACCCATCTTGCCTGCCGAAAGGCTTTTGAGATGCTTGCTAACAACCTTTTTGACAGCATCCTCCACTGCCTTTGCCGCCTCTTCCTCGCCAAGGTAATCGAGCATCATCTGGCCAGCGCATATTGCTGCCAGGGGATTAATGACATTCTTTCCTGTATATTTGGGAGCAGATCCTCCAATAGGCTCAAACATGGATACCCCTTCGGGGTTTATGTTGCCACCAGCGGCAATACCCATGCCACCTTGAATCATGGCTCCAAGATCAGTAATTATGTCACCAAACATATTATCGGTCACTATTACATCAAACCATTCCGGATTCTTCACCATCCACATGCAAGTTGCATCCACATGGGCATACTCCTTTTTTATGTCTGGATACTCTTCCCCAACCTCGTAAAAGGTCCTTTCCCACAGGTCGAAGGCATAGGTCAAAACGTTCGTTTTGCCGCAAAGGGTCAGGGTCTTCCTCTTGTTTCTCTTTCTGCAATATTCGTAGGCAAATCTAATGCAGCGCTCGACTCCCTTTCTGGTATTGATGGACTCCTGCACTGCAACCTCGTCCGGCGTGCCCTTCTTTAGCACACCACCAGCACCTGCATAAAGCCCCTCTGTATTCTCCCTTACCACAACAAAGTCTATGTCTTCAGGGCCCTTGTCCTTAAGAGGGGTTTCAACACCAGGATACAAAATCACAGGCCTTAGATTTATATATTGATCAAGTGCAAAACGTAGCGCCAAAAGTATGCCCTTTTCGAGGATCCCAGGCTTTACATCAGGGTGACCAATTGCCCCAAGGTAGATGGCCTTGTACTGTTTAAGATCCTCCACTGCCCCTTCAGGCAAAACCTCACCAGTTTTCAGATATCTTTCTCCACCGTAGTCGTACCAGGTCATGTCGAGACCAAACCCAAAGCGCTTTGCAGCTGCCTCAAGTACCTTTACACCCTCCCGGATCACTTCCGGGCCAGTGCCATCCCCTGGAATCACTGCTATCTTGTAGGTTGTCATATCAGCTCTCCTTCAGATTCTTGGTTTCTTATGCTGTATTTTCCTTGGAACTTTTCATTATATGGGAAATCAGTCCGCCATCTTTGATGAGTTCCTGCATAAAGGGTGGGATCGGCTGGGCCTTCATTGACTTTCCTGTAGTCAGATTCACTATTTCACCTGTGTCCCCGTCAACCTCCACCTCATCACCTTCGTTTATGAGCCTCGGGGCCTCCTCACACTCAAAAATTGGCAGCCCCATATTAAAGGCATTCCTGTAAAAGATCCTTGCAAAGCTTGGTGCTATAACGCAAGAAACTCCTGCTGCCTTAAGGGCAATTGGGGCATGCTCGCGCGAAGAGCCGCACCCAAAATTGCTGTCTGCAACTATGATGTCACCAGGCCTGACCTTGCTTGGGAACTCAGGGTCAGCATCTTCCATGCAATGTTTTGCAAGCTCCCGTGGATCCGAAGTATTCAAATATCTTGCAGGTATAATGGCATCGGTATCAATGTTTTTTCCAAATTTCCAGACTCTTCCTTTAAACTTCATGGGACATTCCTCTTTTTTTTATAATTCAGCAGGACTACCAATGCGTCCAAGAATTGCACTTGCAGCGGCAATGGCTGGGCTTGCAAGATAGACCTCGCTCTCAGGATGGCCCATACGGCCAACAAAGTTTCTGTTTGTGGTAGAGAGGGCACGCTCACCCTTTGCCAAGATACCCATATGCCCACCAAGGCACGGTCCGCAGGTTGGTGGCCCTATTATGGCACCAGCATCTGAAAATATCTTCAGATATCCCCTATCAAGGGCCTCGGACCATATAGACGGGGTTGCAGGCAGTACAATAAGCCTAAGGCCCTTTGAGACCTTCTTCCCCTCAAGGATCCTTGCTGCCACCTCAAGATCCTCTATCCGTCCGTTAGTACAAGAGCCAATCACCACCTGATCGAGCTCAACCGTTCCAACCTCAGATATGGAAACGGTGTTTTCCGGCAGATGGGGAAAGGCAATCTGGGGCTCTATCTTGCTGCAATCATACTCAATGACCTTGGCATAGTTTGCCTGCTCATCGCTTGAAAAAAACCTGTATTCTCTCTTGGCCCTTGGCTCAACATACTTTTTGGTCTTTTCATCTGGATTTATAAGACCTGCCTTACCACCAGCCTCTATGGCCATATTGGACATGGTCATCCTTTCAGCCATGGAAAGACCTTCTATCACCGGACCTGTGAACTCCATTGCCATATACAGGGCTCCATCCACACCAATATCTCCAATGGTGTATAGGATCAGGTCTTTTCCACTAACCCAGGGCTGAAGCTCGCCTTTGTAAATTATTTTTAAGGTCTCTGGCACCTTGAACCATGTCTTTCCTGTAATCATTGCGGCTGCAAGATCTGTGCTTCCAACTCCTGTTGCAAAGGCACCCAAGGCCCCGTAGGTACAAGTGTGACTGTCTGCACCAATTACCACATCTCCTGGAAGGACTATTCCTTTTTCTGGGAGCAGGCAATGCTCCACACCCACTTCACCACCTTCATAGAAGTGGACTATTGCCTGATCTTCTGAAAACTCCCTCAGCATGCGCACTTGCTCGGCACTTTTTATGTCCTTGTTCGGTGTAAAATGATCGGCAACCAAGGCTATCCTGCTCCTATCAAAGACCCTTTCAACTCCGGTCTTCTTAAATATCTCTATGGCTATAGGTGCAGTAATGTCATTGCCAAGGGCAATATCCACACTTACCTCAACAAGCTGACCTGGCTCCACATGGTCTAATCCCGCGTGGTCGGCCAAAATCTTCTCAGCAATGGTCATGGGTCTATTCATAAATAATTCCCTTCTATGTCCTTGTTTTTTGCTTTCAGATAATCACTACTTGTATGCAAGACGATTGAGGGCGGTGAGATATGCCCTTACACTTGCAGTAATTATATCAGGATCTGCACCCTGACCAGTGACTACCTTGTCATCCTCCTGTAGACGAACAGTCACCTCTCCTTGAGCATCCGTTCCACCAGTTATCGAGTTGACAGTAAACCTTAATAGCCTGCTCTTTGTTTTCACAATCTTGGAGACCGCATTGAAGGCTGCATCTATAGGGCCTGCCCCTATTGACACTGCCACTTTCTCGCTACCATCTATCTCAATGCCCACAGTGGCGGTGGGGCGGATACCGCTACCTCCTGCCACATGAAGATAGGTGAGCTTGTATTTTTCCGGAATCCTGAGTATCTCTTCCGCCACAATGGCTTCAAGGTCCTCGGGAAAAATCTCCTTTTTCTTGTCTGCAAGCACCTTGAACCTTCCAAAGACCCTGTCTATCTCTTCTTCAGAAAGCTCATAGCCCATCTCCTCAAGTTTTGCCTTTATGGCATGCCTGCCTGAATGTTTTCCAAGCACAAGACTCCCAGATGACAGACCAATGTCTTTTGGATCCATTATTTCATAGGTGGTTCTCTCCTTGAGGACCCCGTCCTGATGGATGCCTGATTCGTGGGCAAAGGCATTTGCACCTACAATGGCCTTGTTAGGCTGAACCACCATGCCGGTTAGCATGCTCACCATACGGCTGGTGGCAGCGATGTGCCTGGTGTTTATGTTGGTCTCAAAGGGAAGAAGGTCGTGCCTCGTACGGATGGCCATTACCACCTCTTCCATTGCCGTATTCCCTGCCCTTTCTCCAATGCCGTTTATTGTACACTCCACCTGCCTTGCACCGCTGTTTATGGCAGAAAGGACATTGGCTGTGGCAAGCCCAAGGTCGTTATGACAGTGGACACTTAAAATTGCCTTATGGATGTTTGGCGTGTGCTCCATAACGTACTGGATCATCTTGCCAAAGTCCCAAGGTATGGCATATCCAACTGTGTCAGGAAAATTTACTGTTGTGGCCCCGCATTCTATAACCCGCTCAAAGACCTTGCAGAGAAAGTCCAGGTCAGTGCGGCTTGCGTCCTCTGCTGAAAACTCCACATTGGAAGTATAGCCTCTTGCGTACTTTACTGCCTCTCCTGCCATCTCGAGGACCTCGTCCCGGCCCTTTCTAAGTTTGTACTTGAGATGTATGTCAGAGGTTGCAAGAAAGGTGTGTATCCTTGGATTAGCCCCATCTTTAAGGGCCTCCCAGGCGGTATCTATATCTTTTTTGGTAGCTCTTGCAAGGGCAGCAACCTGAAGACCCTTAAGCTCTTTGGCAAGGGTCTTCACACCTTCAAAGTCGCCAGGTGACGCAATAGGAAATCCTGCCTCCAGAACGTCAACCCCGAGCTTTTCGAGCTGACGCCCAATCTGGAGCTTATCTTCCATATTAAGTGCCACACCAGGAGACTGCTCACCATCTCTTAAGGTGGTATCGAATATTATTATCCGGTTGTTACCCTGTGAATTTACGTTGTTATTCTCATTTTTGCCAGAGGCGGTCATGACCCTGTTACCCCCTTTTTTCTTTTTATTGCTGTTTGATGGAAACCTTGCCTTCCTGCCTGCTCCTTGCAAACCCTTTTGTCAGGAAAGGATATAGGAGAGGACCAGACAGGCAGTAAAAGAGAAACAGCACGAAAAGGGTAACCTTTGGTTCGATGGCAATAACTACCATTGTGAGCAGAAGGGCTACAAGCCCTCTGAAAGGGTGTTGGTTGAGCCAGTACATCTCCTTGAAACTGTAGTATCTCACATTGCTGACCATGAGAAAAGACAATGCGTAAATCATGATCAGAAGCCCGTAATGGTGTACTGGCCCACTTATACCAAAATGGTGACACATGAGGACAGTAGTGGCCACCATGGCAGCAGCCGATGGACAGGGAAGCCCAAGAAAGAAGCTCTTAGAGCCAGGCCCCGATGAGCCAAGGGTGTTGAACCTGGCCAGCCTAAGAGCAGTAGTTGCCACATACAAAAATGCAGCCAGCCACCCAAGCCTGCCAAAACCCCTTAAGGCCCATGTAAAGGCCAAAATGCCTGGAGCAACACCAAAGGCCACTAGATCTGCCAGTGAGTCGTATTCAACTCCAAACTTGCTTGTTGTACCTGTTATTCTGGCCACCCTGCCATCCAGGCCATCAAATATTCCGGATACAAGCACGGCCCAGGCCGCTGCTAGAAATTTCCCGTCAATACTTGACACCAAGGAATAAAAACCGGCAAACAGGCTTATGCTCGTAAGAAGGTTTGGAAGTATATAAGCCCGCCTCTTTGGATTTCTTGATCTTTTTTTATCCTTTGCCTCTGTCATTAGGCACTCTCCATCCTGGCCAAAGGGCTTTGACCTGCCACTACTTTGCTCCCTTTTTCTACAAGGGGCTTTACAGTTGCAGGAACATAGACGTCAAGTCTCGATCCGAAACGGATCATGCCATAACGTTGCCCCTTTTTTAGCCTGTCTCCTGGCTCTGCCCAACAAACTATTCTTCTTGCTATGAGGCCTGCCACTTGAACCACCACCACCTTTTGACCCGTTTCACCCTGGATCAGCATTGCTGCCTGCTCATTTTCAGCCATGGCCCTTTTGGTGTTGGCAGACAGAAAGCCTCCTGGCCTATATTTCATGTCAAGCACCTTTCCATCAATAGGAGCACGGTTTATATGACAATTAAACACGTTCATAAAGATGCTGAGACGAATGCACTTTCCCGTTGCAAAATAAGGATCATCCCCATTTGCTATTTCAATCACCTTACCATCCGCCGGGGAAGTAATCAAATCTTGGCCGGAAGGGACTATCCTGTCTGGATCTCTGAAAAAATAGAGCACAAAGCCCGTAAGGCCAAGACATATTAAGGCCACGACCTTAAGTTGCAGCAGGGCAAAAACAACTGTAGCCAAGGCAGACATGCCTATAAACGGCACGCCCTCCTTGGCCACGGGCACATTAATCTTCTGCATGATTCAGGCTATGACTTCAGCCAGCTCATCATGTCCCTGAGCCGTGCACCAACCTTTTCCAGCATATGGGTCTGTTCCCTTTTTCTAAGTGCGTTGAACACGGGGCGATTAACGCGATTTTCCAAGAGCCATTCCTTTGCAAACTGGCCAGACTGTATCTCTTCAAGGATGCGCTTCATCTCCTTCCTTGTTTCAGATGTAATCACCCGTTTGCCCCTTGTAAGATCTCCGTACTCTGCAGTATCGCTTATGGAGTATCTCATTCGAGACAATCCACCTTCATAAATAAGATCCACTATGAGCTTGAGTTCATGACAACACTCGAAATAAGCAATTTCTGGCTGATAACCAGCTTCAACCAGCGTTTCAAAACCTGCCTTTATCAGTTCACTGACCCCGCCGCAAAGTACGCACTGTTCGCCAAAAAGGTCTGTCTCTGTCTCCTCCTTGAAGGTTGTCTCGATAACGCCGGCACGGGTTCCGCCTATACCTTGAGCGTATCCAAGGGCAATATCAAGGGCCTTGCCAGAGGCATCCTGTTCCACTGCTACAAGACAAGGCACTCCTCTTCCTATCTCGTATTCTCGCCTTACAAGATGACCAGGCCCCTTGGGTGCGACCATGGCTACGTCCACATCCTTGGGGGCCACTATTTGGCCAAAATGTATATTGAATCCGTGTGAAAACAGCAGCATGTTACCAGGCTCAAGGTTCGGTTCTATGGCCTCCCGATACAGATCTGCCTGCACATGATCCGGGACAAGAATCATTATAAGATCTGCCTTTTTGGCAGCTTCAGCCGCAGAGACCGGTTCAAATCCGTGCTTTACTGCCAAGTCATAGTTTGGAGAACCTGGTCTTTGGCCAACTATGACATCAAGTCCACTGTCTCTTAGATTTTGGGCATGGGCATGTCCCTGGCTGCCATAGCCAATAACGGCAATGGTCTTCCCATCTAATATTCCCTTTTTGACATCGTTTTCATAATATATTTTCATCTTTTGCAGCTCCTATTTGTTTTTAAAGGGTCTTTTTCTCACGCTGAATGGCAATGGTTCCTGTCCTTGTGATCTCTTTTATGCCAATGGGTTTAAGAAGCTCCATAACCGCCTTTAGCTTAGACTCAGGACCAGTAACCTCTATGGTGTACGTCTTTGGACTCACATCTACCACCTTGCATCTGAATATATCGCACATCCTAAGGACCTCTGCCCTTGTCTCATCCTCTGCCTTGACCTTTATCAAGGCCATCTCCCGTTCCACAAATTCCCCTTCGCTCACATCCACTACCTTGTAAACATCTACAAGACGGTTAAGCTGCTTTATAATCTGCTCTATTATGTATTCGTCGCCCGAAGTAACGAGTGTCAGATGAGACATGGTGTGATCCAAAGTGGGGGCAACACAAAGGCTTTCGATGTTGAACCCCCTTCCACTAAATAGCCCTGTAATACGAGAAAGCGCTCCGGGTTCGTTCTCTACCAGTACAGAAAGGGTATGTTTCATGGGTAAAAACTCCTGAATCTTTATAAAGTAGGGGCCTGCCATTAGGCAGGCCTGTGTACGCAAACTAATTATTTTTGCTCTTAAACAAGAAGCATTTCAGTCGTTGCCTTGCCTGCTGGTACCATGGGGAAGACCCCTTCTTCTCTTGCAATGGCAAATTCCATTATGGTAAGGCAATCTGTTTCAAGCCCTTTTTTCAATGTATCTTCCACCTCTTCCGGCTTTGTAGCCCTAAAACCCTTGGCACCGTATGCCTCTGCAAGCTTTACAAAGTCTGGTGTGACAGAAAATTCTGTTGCAGCGTAACGTCTGTCGTAGAAAAGTTCCTGCCACTGGCGTACCATGCCAAGAAACTGGTTGTTGAGAATTATAATCTTAACAGGCAGTTTCTGCTCCATGGCAGTGGCCATCTCCTGAATATTCATCTGAATGCTTCCGTCTCCGGCAACATCTATCACGAGTTTATCAGGAAAGGCCATCTGGGCTCCAATTGCTGCAGGGAACCCATAACCCATGGTACCAAGGCCACCAGAGGTCAAAAGGGTACGGGGCTCATCAAACTTGTAAAATTGAGCTGTCCACATCTGGTTCTGGCCCACCTCAGTAGTTACGATGGCCTTGCCCTTAGTAAGCTCATAAAGCTTTTCTATAACATATTGCGGCTTAATTACACCTGGCTCAGTCTTGTAGGTCAAAGGATGCCTCTTATTCCACGCACGGATCTGATCCCACCAGGGCTGGTACTTTTCCTTCCACACTTCAGGTGGACGGCCATCTTCCTCAATCACCTTGACCAATTTCTTAAGGGCTCTACGGCAATCTCCAACTATGGGCACATCCACCTTAACATTCTTCTGGATGGATGTGGGGTCGATGTCAATATGGATTATTGATGCATTTGGTGCAAAGGCCTCAATCTTGCCAGTGACCCTGTCATCAAACCTTGCCCCAACAGCTATGATCAAATCCGTGTTGGCCATGGCCATGTTGGCGCAATAGGTACCATGCATGCCCAACATTCCAAGACTCTGCTCGTGAGTCCCTGGGAAACCTCCAAGGCCCATGAGGGTCATGGTAACAGGTGCATATATTGCCTCTGCCAACTTCCTAAGTTCCTTGTGGGCATTTGCTATAATTACTCCACCACCTGCATATATGATGGGCTGCTTTGACTTTTCTATAAGCTTAAATGCCCTTTCTATCTGCCTCGTATGAGGTTCTACCACAGGATTATATGAACGAAGCTTGATCTTGTCTGGGTAATCAAATTCTGCCACCTGATTCTGGATATCCTTTGGTAGATCTATTAGCACTGGCCCAGGCCTGCCTGAACCCGCTATATAAAATGCCTCCTTCAAAATGGTTGGAAGCTTATGAACATCCTTAACCAAGTAGTTGTGTTTGGTACAAGGACGGGTTATCCCAACTATATCCACTTCCTGAAACGCATCATTACCAATAAGGCTTGTGGGCACCTGCCCTGTAAAGACCACCATGGGTATGGAGTCCATGTATGCAGTAGCAATACCTGTTACTGTATTGGTCGCGCCTGGGCCGGAAGTGGCAATACAGACCCCTACCTTTCCGGTTGCCCTCGCATATCCGTCTGCTGCGTGGGCAGCCCCCTGTTCGTGCCTGACAAGAACGTGTTTTATGTTGCCATCCTTTTCCATGGCATCATACACGTCTATAATGGCACCGCCTGGGAATCCGAAAACCACATCAACACCCTCTCTCTTGAGGGCTTCTACCACCATCTGTTTTCCTGGCAACTTTGTCATGTGAATCTACCTCAGAGCTAAAATTTTAATGGAACCAGTAGCATATTCCCACTGAAATTGCTTGTCAATGGATAGAAAAGCTCATTTTTTCTCAATTAATCAAATACTAAAATTTATTTATTCGGTTAATTTTCTTTCATTTTTCCTGTTTATTATGACGAGAAAAACAGTTAATTATTATGGCCATGAAACATGTCCCAACACCCAAAGGACTTAGAACACCGGCAAGACGTGCTGGCAGATGGCTCGTGCTCTGTATAGCGGTTGGGCTGTTTGCCGGCCTTGGGGCCATAGTGTTTCATTTCCTGTGTCATGTAGGTCATTACTTCTTTCTTGATTTCCTTGCCGGCTACAAACCAAGCCATCCAGCCGGGGACCCGCCCCTCTTTCACTACCAAACACCTGAAGAACTGCGAAGATGGATACTATGGCTTGTGCCCGCAGTAGGAGGGCTTCTTAGTGGGCTGTTGGTATATTGGTTCTGCCCTGAGGCTCAGGGGCATGGTACCGATGCTGCCATAGAGGCCTATCACAAGAAAAACGGTATCATCGAGCCAAAGGTACCCTTTGTAAAGATGATCGCCTCGTTTCTAACCCTTGGTTCAGGCGGGTCTGGAGGCAGTGAAGGGCCAATTTGTCAGATTGGCGCAGGTCTTGGTTCACTGCTTGCCCAAAAACTCAAGGTCCCTCCAAGGGAAATAAGGATTCTCATGGCAGCAGGTCTTGGAGCAGGCATTGGAAGCATATTTAGGGCACCTCTTACAGGGGCTCTGTTCGCATCTGAGATCCTATACAAAGACCCTGAATTTGAGGCAGATGTTATCATCCCTACAGCCATTGCTGCCACCATTGCCTATTCCATCTTTTGTACTGTCTATGGTTGGGGTTCGCTTTTTCGTGCCGAAGACTACAGATTTTCCAATATTTGGGCACTTGGCCCCTATGCAGTCCTTGCCCTTTGCCTATCCATAGGAGTTTTTCTATTTGTGAACATATTTTGGGGATTTCATGATTTCTTCCAGAAAAAGGTAAATCTGCCACTTTGGGCAAAACCCACCATTGGAGGGCTGTTAACAGGTACCATCGGACTTTTTCTTCCGCAGGTTCTTGGTTTCAGTTACGGATTTATACAGGATGGTCTTTACAATAAGGTGACAATGGGGCTTTTCTTGGTCGTTGCTGTAGGCAAGATCCTTGCAACCACCTTTTCCATAGGCTCAGGCGGAAGCGGAGGAGTATTTGGCCCTTCGGTAGTCATTGGTGGCTCCATAGGCGGGGCTGTAGGGCTCTTTTTTCATGAGCTGATGCCCACAGTAGTGCCATCGGCCTCACCTTTCATAATCGTTGGTATGGCAGGCTTTCTCGCAGGAAGCTCCAATATACCTATAACAGCTGTCATCGTGGTGAGTGAAATAACCAGCTCCTATCACTTGCTTTTGCCCTCGATGATGGTCTGCTCCCTCAGTTATTTCCTTTGCAGGCGATGGAACCTGTACAGGGCACAGGTCAAAAGTAAAATCGACAGCCCGGCTCACAAGGGTGATTTCTTAAACGACATATTGGAAGGAATAACTGTGGGCGACATTTTTAATCCAGACAAGGTCTATGCCATAATCCCGGAAGACATGACGTTTGCCCAGTTCAGACGTTTTTTTAAGGCAACTGAACAACATTACTTTCCTGTTGTGGACAAGGAAGGCAGGCTTTCCGGTATTTTTTCAATCAACGATATCAGGCACTTTCTATTCGATAAACATTTGGGCGATCTTCTGATAGTAAAGGACTTTGCCAGGAAAAATGTCATAACAACCACGCCTTCCGAGGACGTAAATACACTTTTGAGAAAATTCACCATCAGAAATATAGACATGATTCCAGTAGTTGATGATAATGATCCTACAAAATTCCTCGGGATGATCAGCAGAAGAGAGGTCATTGATTTTTACAATAAGACATTGAACCAGCTCAAGGAATCAAAGAAGGATATAGAGGAATTACCCTTTTGATTAATTGCACCGATTAAAAAAGAAGATAAAAAAACCCCGGTTCCCTAACAAAACCGGGGTCAACCAATCTCCAACAACCCAACCACCATTTTTTTCAAAAAAAAAGCCCTTCCATCTTCTTGGAAGGGCTGCCATAGCCAAAAACCTTGTAACTTACCACACAAATTATATTATTTACTAACCTTTATGATGTTAAAAGTCAAGATTTTTTTCGAAATTGAGGCAATTTTACACCTCATTCCTCCTGTTTCCCGTCCTTTTGCTCATCTGTCGCCTGATTTTTTGTTTGTTCGGTCACTTTCTCCTCAGACTGTGCCTCAGCTACCGGTTTATCTTCTTCAGCGTCCTGGGCGTCCGGAGAGGCACTCTCATCTGAATCGTCCAAACTATTTTCTTGAACATCATCATCTTGAGATCCTTCTTCTTTCTCAAGAGATTCAGATGACTTTTGGCTTGTGGCCTCAGCATCCGTCTCTTCTTTTGTTTGCAGTTCGGATTCTGTTGATTCTGCCGCCTCATCCACTGACTTCTGGGTTTCTTGTGCCTCTGGTATAACTGTAGGAGCAACCTGTTCCTCGGATATCTCTTTCTTGCTTTTGGCCTTTGAAGAGCCAATGGATTCCCGAACCAGTTCAATGACACACATCATTGCGCCATCTCCCCGTCTTGGCCCTATTTTTACGATTCGAGTATAACCACCGCGTCTTTCAGCCATCAAGGGAGCTATTTCTGAAAACAATTTGGCCACCACCGTCTTATCCATTATGAAAGAAAGGGCCTGACGCCTTGAGTGGAGACTTCCTTCCTTGGCAAGGGTAACGAGTTTGTCTGCGATGCGTCGAAGCTCCTTGGCCCTTGTAACAGTAGTGGTTATTCGGCCATGACGAAACAAAGAAGTGGCCATGTTCCTGAACATGGCCTTTCTGTGAGCCGTTTTGACACCAAAATATTTCGCTCTTCTTCTATGCCTCATTATTTGTTACCTTCCTTATCTTCTTCTCTCTCTGGTGGAGTCCAACCCTCCAACTTCATTCCAAGTGTCAATCCCATGGAATCAAGAATTCTAAGGATCTCCTCAAGAGACTTTCGACCGAAATTCTTAGTCTTCAGCATCTCTTGTTCAGTTTTCTGCACCAACTCCCCTATGTAATGGATGTTTGCATTCTTAAGACAGTTTGCAGAGCGGACAGAAAACTCAAGCTCATCTATACGCTTATTAAGATCCTTGAGTTTATCCATGTATGGAGGGCCTTGGGGCTTCTCCTCTGGTTCTTCAGTCTCATCAAAGTTGATAAAGACACTCACCTGCTCTTTCAATATCTTGGCTGCATAGGCAACTGCGTCCTCTGGTGCCACACTGCCATCTGTCCAGATCTCCATAGTCAACTTATCATAATCGGTCCTTTGGCCAACTCTGGCCTGGGAGACCTTGAAGTTCACCTTTTTGATGGGTGAAAAAAGGGAATCGATAGGAATTGTGCCTACTGGTTCATCCTTTATTTCATTGGCATTTTCTTCTGCTGGAACGTATCCTTTGCCCCACTTGACGAGCAGTTCCATGTCGATCTCACCATCGTCTGTTAGCGTGGCAATCTCATGTTCCGGATTGAGGACCTCACATCCGCCTTGCGGATCAATGAGATCAGCAGCAGTCAGCACGCCAGGTCCTTTCTTTTGCACATGAAGCCTTCTGTCTTCATCCTTGAAAAGGCGGAAACGCACACCCTTTAAATTAAGGATTATGGCAGTAACGTCTTCTATGACCCCTGGGATGGTGGCTAATTCATGATCGACTCCTTCTATTCGAACTGCCACGATGGCAGCACCCTGAAGAGAGGCAAGAAGGATTCTTCTAAGGGCATTGCCCAATGTTATTCCATAGCCCCTTTCCAAGGGCTCACAAGAAAACTTGGCATAGGAATCTGTCCTTGTATCTTGCTTTACCTCTATACGCTTTGGCTTTATCAGCTCTCGCCAATTTCTGTAAAATGGATTCTGATTTGTATTAGCCATAATCTCTTTTTTATCTGATGTCGCCCTATTTGGAGTAAAACTCTACAATATACTGTTCCTGAATAGGCATGGTTATATGGGAACGTTCTGGCATTGCCTTAACAACGCCCTTCTTGTTTTCAGCATCAAGCTCCAACCAGTCTGGAACCCCCCTTCTTGCAACGGCCTCTGTAGCCTGAACTATGGGAAGGATATCCTTGCTCTTTTCCCTGACCTTTATCTCATCCCCTACCCTTACCTGATAGGATGGAATATCCACGCGACGACCGTTTACCAAGAAGTGACCGTGCTTAACAAGCTGTCTGGCCTGGGACCTGGAGTCAGCAAAGCCAAGCCTGTACACCACATTGTCAAGGCGTCTTTCAAGGAGTACCAAAAGATTCGTTCCGGTGACACCCTTTTGCCTGTCTGCAATCTCAAAATAGCGCCTGAACTGTGACTCCTTAACGCCATAGATCCGCCTGACCCTTTGTTTTTCCCTTAAACGGATACCATAATCCGAAACCTTCACTCGCCCTTTGCCATGCTGGCCTGGGGCATAACTTCTTCGTTCAAAGGCACACTTTTCTGAAAAACATCTATCACCCTTGAGGAAGAGCTTGCTTCCTTCTCTTCTGCACAATCTGCACCTTGGTCCTGTATATCTTGCCACTATATCCTCCAGTGTAAGTGAAACTTTTATATGATTGGCAGGTAATGAAACAACCTACACTCTCCGTCTTTTGGGAGGCCTACATCCGTTGTGGGGAAGCGGAGTAACATCCCTAATGACTGTAATTTGAAGCCCAGCTGCTTGGAGGGCCCTGAGTGCAGCCTCCCTTCCACTTCCAGGCCCCTTGACTTCCACTTCCAAGGTACGCACTCCATGCTCCATGGCCTTTCTGGCAGCGTTTTCAGCAGCAACCTGCGCAGCAAATGGAGTGCCCTTTCTGGAACCCTTAAAACCGTTTGCTCCTGCACTGGACCATGATATGGCGTTGCCTTGTTTGTCAGTTATAGTGACAATGGTGTTGTTGAAGGTCGCCTGAATGTGGGCTATCCCTTCTGGAATATTCTTTTTAACCTTCTTGCCGCCTCGTCTCGGTGGTGACATTTACTCCTCCGTTACTTCTTTTTCTTCTTTATGGCTGCACGACGAGGGCCTTTTCTCGTGCGGGCATTTGTGCAAGTGCGCTGCCCTCTTACAGGCAACCCACGTCTGTGCCTTAGTCCCCGGTAACATCCAAGATCCATGAGTCTTTTGATGTTCATGGAGACCTCTCTTCTAAGATCACCCTCTACCTTATACTCTGCATCAATGATCTTACGGATGGCAGTTATATCCTCATCGGTCATTTCATCTGTCTTTTTGTCCCAAGAAATCCCGGCCTTATCCAGGATCTTTTGGGCTGATGTGCGACCGATTCCATAAATGTATGTGAGGGCGACCTCAAGTCTCTTGTTCTTTGGTAAGTCAACCCCTGCAATTCTTGCCATTTTTCCCCCTAAATCTTATCCTTGACGTTGCTTGTGTCTCGGGTTCTTACAAATAACCCTTACAATGCCTTTACGTCTTATAATCCGGCAGTCCTTACATCTTTTCTTTACCGATGCTCTAACCTTCATTGTTCTTACCCTTTTCGATTTACCTTATTTGGACCTGTATACAACACGGCCCCTTGTCAGATCATATGGTGAAAGCTCAACGGTAACCCTGTCACCAGGCAATATCCGAATGTAATGCATGCGCATTTTCCCTGAAATATGTGCTAATACCTTATGACCGTTGTCTAACTCTACCCTGAACATTGCATTTGGCAGAGTCTCTATAACCTTACCTTCGACTTGGATCGCATCCTGCTTGGCCATAGTTATAACCTCATCAATCAACTAAATAAAACCATCACTGAGGATCTGGGGACCCTTATCGGTGATGGCCACAGAATGTTCAAAATGGGCAGCAAGCGACCTGTCGGCTGTCACTGCTGTCCAGCCGTCTTCAAGTATCTCCACATCATAAGAGCCGACTGTCAGCATTGGTTCAATTGCCAGTACCATACCTTTTTTCAAAACCGGGCCAGTGCCACGCACACCATAATTTGGTACTTCAGGTGGCTCATGCAATGATCGGCCTACTCCGTGACCTACAAATTTTCTCACTACACCGAAACCGTACGAGTCGGCAACCTCCTGGATAGCGGAGGAAATATCACCAAGTCTCTTTTTGGGTTTGGCCTTTCCTATTCCTGCATACAGGGCCTGTTTCGTTGCTCTAAGCAAACTATCAGCCTGTTTGGATGGAGCCTTCCCGACAAAACAACTAAAGGCTGCATCCCCATAGTAACCATCTAAAATAACACCTAAATCTATACTTACAAGGTCCCCCTCTTTGATCACCTTCTTTTCCGAGGGAATACCATGTACTATTTCTTCATTAACTGAAATACACGTAGCCGCCGGGTATCCATAATAACCCTTAAATGCAGGCCGTGCGCCTTGTTCCCTAATCCGCTCCTCTGCTATCCTATCAAGATCCTTTGTAGTAATACCCTCCTTAACAAGCTCTCTGAGTTCTTGCAGAATCTGAGCAACAATCTGGTTGGCCTCTCTGAGTTTTTCGATCTCCCAGGGTGCCTTAAGAATGATTCTTCGACTGCCTGATTTTTTTCTCACTCTCTTCCATCGATAAAGGCTGGCTCTTATCGACCCTTTAGCCTTGCACCCTGTATCAGGCCTTCATAATTTCGTGTAATCAGGTATGATTCTATCTGTCCCAAGGTATCCATAGCAACACCAACAACAATAAGCAGGGCCGTACCTCCAAAATAAAAGGGTACGTTAAACTTCGAGATTAATACACTTGGCAGAACGCAGACAAAGGATACATATATTGCACCTATCAGGGTAATTCTCGAAAGGATATTGTCTATGAACTCCGCAGTCTTCCTCCCTGGCCTGATACCAGGTATGTAGCCTCCATTTTTCTGAAGGTTCTCTGCTATATCAGTCGGATTTATGATAATGGCCGTATAGAAGTAACAAAAGAAGATTATTAGAGCAACATATATACTTTCATAGATGAGACTGCCTGGCCTTAGAGCCTGGGCTACCGATTGCATCCAAGGCACTCTTATGAAATTCGCTATGGTTGCCGGAAACATTATTATGGATGATGCAAATATTGGAGGTATTACGCCGGCAGTATTGACCTTCAATGGAAGATGGGTGCTTTGTCCACCGTACACCTTCCTACCAATGACCCGACGTGCATAATGAATTGGTATCCGCCGATGTGCCTTTTCCATGAAGCAGATGAACGCCACGACAGCCAACATAAGTACGAGAAGTATGAGGAGCAATGCGGCATTTATCTCGCCTGTTTTCATGAGCCTGAAGGTATCAATTATGGCCGATGGCATCCTTGCTACGATTCCAGCGAAGATTATGAGGGAGATACCATTTCCCACCCCCCTTTCAGTAATCTGCTCACCAAGCCACATAAGAAACACGGTACCAGACATGAGCGTGAGTGCTGTAAGCAGCCTGAATGACCATCCTGGATGGGCTACCACAGGTATTCCCCCAGGTGCCACCATGCTTTCAAGTCCAATGGCTATCCCTAAGCCTTGAAGCGCACTCAACCCTACGGTTCCGTAACGGGTGTATTGGCTCATTTTCTTCCGCCCCTCTTCACCCTCCTTTTTCAGCTCTTCAAGTTGAGGTACAGCCACTTGTAGTAGCTGGAGGATGATGGAAGCGCTGATGTAGGGCATGATTCCAAGGGCGAATATAGAAAATTTCCTTAAGGCACCACCTGAAAACATGTCAAACATGCCAAAGAGTGTACCCTGCGCCCTTGAGAAAAAGGATGCCAAGGCATGAGCATCTATTCCAGGCGTTGGTATCTGCACACCTATCCTGTAAACAGCGAGCATCAACAGCGTGAATATTATCCTGTTTCTAAGCTCGGGATAGTTCCCTAAGCCTTCTGCTCCCTTAAGCACCTAACGCTCCTGCTTCATATTCTGCCATTGTGAATCTGCCCCGAGTATCCATTTTATCCTATTGGAATCAGCTCAATGGTTCCACCTGCTGCCTCTATCTTCTCACGAGCAGTACGACTTACAGCATGAACCTTAAGTTTAACGGCCTTATTAATATCTCCATTCCCCAAGACCTTGACATACTTGTCCCTTTTCTTGACAAGCCCCCTGCCCTTTAAAACGTTAATATCTATCACATCGTCATATTCAAGATTGTTTAGGGTAGAGACGTTAACCACACCAAAGGCCTTTCTGAAGGGATTCTTAAAGCCTCTTTTTGGAAGCTGCCTGTATATTGGCATCTGACCACCCTGAAACCCTGGCGGTATGGCTGCTCCTGAACGTGACTTCTGTCCCTTGGTTCCCCGGCAGGCCGTCTTACCATGCCCACTTCCTGGCCCTCTGCCTACCCTTTTCTTTTTCTTAACTGAACCTTCAAATGGTCTTAATGAATCTAAGGTTATCATAATCTTTGATTACTCCAACTTATGCAGCCTCTGATTTTTCTTCGCCAATCTTCTTCCCCCTGAGACTGGCCCTAAAAACTGAATCAACAAGGTCTTGCAATCCTACGAAAGTGGCACGTAAAACGTTATGAGGATTGTTTGTACCGATACACTTGGTGAGTACATCGTGAATACCTGCCGCCTCCATAATTGCCCTTACTACTGCCCCTGCTATAACACCGGTACCTGGAGGAGCTGGTTTCAAAAGAACCCTGCCGGCACCAAAATGGCCTATAACCTCATGCGGTATGGTTGTGCCTACCATGGGTACTTGAATCATGGACTTTCTGGCCTTTTCAGTGGCCTTCCTAAGGGCCTCTGGCACCTCTTTTGCCTTGCCAAGGCCAAAGCCAACTTTCCCTGCACCATCACCAACCACAGCAAGGGCACTAAAGGAAAACCTCCTACCGCCTTTAACCACCTTGGCAACACGATTGATGAAGACAATTTTCTCAATATATTCTTGTTCCCGATTTTCGATATTTGTAAGCAACGTCCAACCTCTCTCGTATGTAATAAGTAGTTAGAAAATTAGGCCCTCTTCTCTGGCCCCTTCTGCAAGCTCCCTGACCCGGCCATGATAGAGATATCCGCCTCTATCGAACACTACACGCTCGATCCCCTTGGCCTTGGCCTTTTGAGCAATCAGGTTTCCTACCTTACGGGCCATCGCCTTCTTTCCACCCTCTATTTTTTGCCCTTTTATCTCCTTACTAAAGGATGAAGTGGCCACCAAGGTAATTCCTTTTTCGTCATCAATTATCTGTGCTATTATGTGCCGATTGCTCCTGAAAACCGACAATCGTGGCCTTAACTCGGTTCCGTGGATCTTTTTCCGGATCCTTAGCTTTCTTCTAAACCTGGCCTTGACCTTTGGATTTGTATTTCTTTTCATATCTGGTTGCCTGTTTTTTGAAATTATTTGGCAGCAGCCTTGCCTGCCTTTCTTATAATCACCTCATCCGCATATCTGACACCCTTGCCCTTGTAAGGCTCTGGCGGCCTATAAGCCCTTATCCTGGCAGCGGTAAGGCCAACCAATTCCTTGTCATG
The DNA here is from genome assembly GCA_026985565.1 of Deltaproteobacteria bacterium. Classification (GTDB taxonomy): domain Bacteria; phylum Desulfobacterota; class Dissulfuribacteria; order Dissulfuribacterales; family QOAL01; genus JAADCZ01. The sequence continues at coordinate 7,482 of JALSQG010000161.1, read as the reverse complement.
GCCTTCAATAACAATTTTCGTCTCTTTTTTTGCGTCCACCGTTGCCTTTATTCCTTCAGGCAGCGGGAACTCAATGGGATGCGAATAGCCAAGATTCAACACAAGGGTCTTTCCCTTCACCTCCGCCTTGTAACCAACTCCCGTTACAATAAGCTCTCTTTTGAAACCAGAGGTAACTCCCTGAACCATATTGGCAACAAGTGCCCTGGTGAGCCCATGAAGTGCCCTTGTGGGCTTTGAGTCATCACTCCTTATAACCTTCAAGACGTCTCCATCCCTCTCTATTTTTATCTTGGGATGAATAGTCTTTTCTAACTTGCCTTTTGGGCCCTGAACTGACACCCGCTGGCCATTTATATCGACCTTTGCTTCCTTGGGAACCTTTATTGGTAGCTTACCTATACGAGACATAATGAGCTCCGATCCTTACCAGACTTCGCAAACCACCTCACCTCCAACACCTGCCTTGCGTGCATCGGAGTCTGTGAGCACTCCACGTGAGGTGGATATTATGGCAATACCAAGTCCTCCTCGGACCACTGGTATTTCATCCTTACTGGCATATATCCTACGACCAGGTTTACTGACCCTTTTTAGGTCCTTGAGGACAGGCATTTTTTTATGCAACTTGAGGGTATGGTAGCGAAGCGTTATGCGAATAATTCCCTGCTTTCCATCCTTAATTATACGGTAGCTGTTTATATAGCCCTCATCCTTCAGAATCCTTGCTATCTCAATCTTCAGACGGGACGCAGGGATATCCACCTTTTCGTGGCCTGCCCTTACCGCATTTCTTATTCTTGTTAGCATATCTGCTATTGGGTCAGTCATTGACATAAGACAACACCTTCAATCTTAGTATTAATTACCAGCTTGACTTTGTAACTCCTGGAAGTTGACCAAATGACGCCATCTTCCTAAAACAAATCCTGCATATACCAAACTTCCTGATATAGGCCCGTGGCCTTCCACAAATAGGACATCGATTATATTTTCTTACCCTGAACTTGGGTTCTCTTTTTACTTTTTCCATTAAAGCTTTTCTGGCCAAAATTCCCTCCTATTTCTTAAATGGCATGCCAATGGAATCGAGAAGACAAAAAGCCTCTTCGTTGGTACCAGCCGTGGTCACAATAGTTATATTTAAGCCTTTGATCTTATCAATTTTATCATAGTCTACCTCTGGGAAGATAATATGTTCCTTTATTCCCATACTGTAATTACCTCTGCCATCAAAGGCCTTTGGTGAAATACCCCTAAAGTCCCTGATACGTGGTATTGCAATATTTATCAGTTTGGTAAGAAAGTCGTACATGCGTTTTTTGCGCAAGGTGACCATGCACCCAATTGGCATGCCAGCCCTTAGCTTAAAGGCAGCGATGGATTTCCTTGCCCTGGTAATCACTGCCCTTTGACCTGCAATCAAAGACAACTCTTCGGTGGCAGAATCCAAAATCTTGGCATTTTGAATGGCCTCCCCAAGCCCCATGTTTAAGACCACTTTTTCTATCTTGGGGACCTGCATCTTATTCTTGTAACCAAACTTTTCCATCAGTTTGGGCACTGCCTCTTGGTGATATCTTTCCTCAACACTTAACATTTTTGATCCAATGCCTCCCAAAGGCTACTTGCTCTCAGTTGGTATTACTTCCCCGCACTTCTTACAAATCCTGACCTTTGTGCCATCTTCTAACTTTTTCCTCGCTATCCGTACAGGATCTGTACATTTGGGACATATAAGCATCAGGTTTGAGATGTGAATAGGAGCCTCTTTTTCAATAATACCACCAGATGATCTTGGCCCCGGCTTTGTGTGCCTCTTGATTATCTGGGCACCCTCGACAATGGCCCGATATTTTCTAAGGTCTATTAATTTGATCCTTCCAACTTTTCCACGATCCTTACCGGCCATTACCATGACCCGATCGTTCTTTCTAAGATATGTTTTCTTTTTCCCTGTAGCCTTCATAACTTATAAACCCTATCTATATGACTTCCGGAGCCAGGGATATTATCTTCATAAACCTTTTGGCCCTGAGTTCCCTGGCAACAGGCCCAAATATACGTGTTCCTACTGGTTCTCCATATTGATTTATTAGCACTGCTGCATTTTCATCAAATCTGATAAAGGAGCCGTCTGGCCGCGGTATCTCTTTTCTGGTACGTACCACAACGGCCCTGGCCACATCCCCTTTCTTTACCTTGGAGTTAGGGATGGCCTCCTTAACAGATACCACTATGGTATCACCTATTCTTGCATACCTTTTTCTGGTCCCACCCAGAACCTTTATACATAGGACCTTCTTAGCCCCGGAATTGTCTGCTACGTTGAGCTTGGTTTCCTGCTGGATCATTTCTCACTTACCTCACACTATGGTTTAGACGGCCCTTTCCACGATCTGTCTGACAATCCAGCGTTTTTTCCTGCTAATAGGCCGGTGCTCTTCAATGGTAATCTTATCACCTATCCGGCACTCGTTGTTCGGATCGTGAGCCATGTATTTCTTTCTCTTCTGGACAAACTTACCATATATTGGGTGCCTAAATCTCCTTATTACCACAACAGTCACTGTCTTATCATTTTTGTCGCTAACCACCATACCGGTAAGCGTCCTGCGTAATCCCTTTGCCTTTTCCATCAGACCTCAGCACCCTCCAGATCTTTCTCTCTTATGATTGTGTTGACCCTCGCTATCTCGCGCCTGACCAGCTTCAACCTTGCAGTGTTTTCAAGTTGATGCGTGGCATGCTGGAATCTTAGATTAAAGAGCTCCTTGCGAAGGTCTTGATCCTTTTTTCTAAGCTCTTCTATGGTCATCTCCCTATATTTGTCTGCAGCGCTCATACCATGCTACTCCTGCTGACTATCTTGGTTGGTATCGGCAACTTGTGGGAGGCCAACCTGAGGGCCTCACGCGCTGTCTGCTCATCCACACCTTCCATCTCATAAAGGATACGCCCTGGCTTGACAGGTGCCACCCACAACTCGACACCACCCTTACCTTTACCCATCCTGGTTTCAGCAGGCTTTTTGGTAACCGGCTTGTCAGGAAATATCCTGATCCAGATCTTCCCTTTCCTTTTTACGTGCCTTGTTATTGCGATTCGAGCAGCTTCGATCTGCTGAGCCGTTATCCTGCCTTTACCAAGCGCCTTTAATCCAAAGTCGCCAAAATTGAGCCGGTTGCCTCTTTGTGCAACACCCTTTACACGGCCCTTTTGATGCTTACGGTATTTTATTTTCTTAGGTGCTAACATCTTTCATCACCCGCTTTTAAATGTCTGCTGAAACGTATTCAGCATCCTTGTCTGGCAACACTTCACCCTTAAATATCCAGACCTTGACGCCTATTACGCCATATGTGGTTAGTGCCTCAGTAAATCCGTAATCAATATCTGCCCTAAGAGTGTGAAGCGGTACCCTGCCTTGGAGATACCATTCACGTCTTGCCATCTCAGCACCACCGAGCCTGCCGGCACAGGCAATCCTTATTCCCTGGGCACCGAATTTCAGTGCAAGACCTACAGCCCTCTTCATAGCCCTTCTGAAAGAAACCCTTCTTTCGAGCTGTGCTGCCACATTTTCTGCCACTAATTGGGCATCTAACTCTGGCCGCCTTACCTCGGTTATGTCTATAAGAACAGGGCCTGTTGCTATCTTTTCAAGACTCTTCTTAAGAGCCTCTATTTCAACCCCTTTCTTGCCAATGACTATACCGGGACGTGCGGTATGAATCCGCACTCTTACTCGTTTTGCCGCCCTCTCTATTTCAACCTTTGAGATTCCGGCATGTGACATCCGTTCCTTGACATGCCTGCGAATGTTGTGATCTTCAAGAACCAGCCTGGGATACTCTTTACCTGCAAACCATTTGGAATCCCACGTACGAGTTATTTTCAATCTAAGTCCTATTGGATTTACTTTCTGACCCAAAATTACCTCCCGGTACAGTTCACTAATACTCGTCCAAAACTATGGTTATATGAGAAAGTCTATGCCGTATACCATAAGCCCGGCCCATGGCCCTTGGCCTCCAGCGTTTTAGCTGAGGGCCCTGATCCACACATACTTTCTTCACATACAGACTGTCCATATCAAGGTTCATGTTTTCAGTGGCATTGGCCAAGGCCGACTCCAAAACCTTTTTTATGATCCTTGCACCTTTCTTAGGCGACAGGCTCACTATCTGCATGGCCTCATCCACTGGCTTATTCCGAATAAGGTCTGCAATGAGCCTCGCCTTTTGCGGTGATATGCGCCTGAATTTGCCGATTGCCCTAGCCTCCATGATAAACCTTCCTATTTCTTCTTTACCTTTGATTTCTTGTCTGCCGCATGACCGTAAAAGGTTCTCGTTGGTGCAAACTCACCCAATTTGTGCCCCACCATGTTCTCAGTGATGAACACTGGAATAAACTTTCTGCCGTTATGCACGGCAAAGGTCAGGCCAACCATATCTGGGATTATCATGGAGCGCCTTGACCACGTCTTGATGACCTTCCTGTCATTGGTCTCAATGGCCTTCCTGACCTTCTTCATCAAGTGTTCGTCAACGAACGGTCCTTTTTTAATTGATCTTGGCACTAGCCTATCTCCTTTTTTTAGACAATTACTTCTTGTGCCTGCTACGGACTATGAACCTGTCGCTTGGCTTCTTGCCCCTTGTTCTATAACCCTTGGTAGGCCAACCCCAGGGACTGCATGGATGGCGTCCGCCAGAAGACTTTCCTTCACCACCACCCATTGGATGATCCACAGGATTCATTGCAACGCCCCTTACCCTTGGTCTTCTGCCAAGCCAACGACTACGGCCAGCCTTTCCGATGGAAACATTTTCATGATCCAGATTCCCTACCTGGCCAATAGTGGCCCTGCAGTCCTCAAGGAACATCCTTACCTCCCCACTGGGAAGCCTGATCTGGACGTATCTGCCTTCCTTGGCCATAACCTGGGCGGCTGTTCCGGCACTCCTCACCACCTGTCCACCTTTACCAGGTCTCATCTCTATATTATGAACCAAGGTGCCAAGGGGAATATTCTTAAGAGGCATAGAGTTGCCCGGCTTAACATCTGTCACATCATCTGAAATAACCTGATCACCAGTTTTCAGGCCAAGAGGCGCAAGTATATATCTTTTTTCACCGTCTGCATAGTGCAGAAGGGCAATCCTTGAACTCCTGTTTGGATCGTACTCAATGGCGGAAACCCTTGCCGGTATTCCAAACTTGTTCCTCTTAAAATCGATAACCCTGTATTTCCTTTTGTGGCCTCCGCCTCTGTGCCTGCTGGTTATGCGGCCATAAGCATTTCTACCACTACTTCTTTTAAGTGGCTCAAGGAGTGATTTCTCCGGCTCTTTCTTGCTTAACTCCTCGTCGACTATAACACTCATGAAACGTCGACCAGGCGATGTTGGTTTATACTTCTTTACTGGCATTATGCACCCTCGAACAGATCAAATTTTTCCTCTGGATAAAGCCTCACTATTGCCCGCTTAGTATCTGGCCTTCTTCCAATGAATCTGCCGCTTCTTTTCTTCTTCCCTTTTCTATTGAGAATTTGAACAGCTAAGACCTTCTTGTTAAGGACCTTTTCAACAGCCTCTTTCACCTCGATCTTGTTGGCCCTCTTGTCCACCTCAAGAAAAATCTGATTATATTTTTCATTATGGATAGTGGCCTTTTCAGTAAGGATAGGCGATTTTATAACAGAATATATGTCTTTCATTACCGTAGCCTCTCATCCAACAACTGGACTGCTTGCTCTTCTATAAGAAGGTATTCGTATTTGAGCAGGTCGTATACGTTGAGGCCCTTTTCAACAAGAACCTTTACACCTGGAATATTTCTGGCTGACAGCTCTATCTTCTCGTCCCTGTCACTTGTAACAACAACAGCCTTGTCACATCCGAAAAGCTGAAGCAACTTAGCCATTTTTTTGGTCTTTATCTCCTCTATTCCAAAGTCTTTAAGGACAAAAATACGTTCAGATGCCAATTTGTCACTAAGGGCCATCTTGAGCGCAAGCTTCCTTACCTTTTTGGGAAGTCCGTACCCGTAATCCCTTGGCTTAGGCCCGTGAGCCACTCCCCCGTGTCTCCAAAGGGGTGAACGGACACTACCTACACGCGCCCTGCCAGTACCCTTCTGACGCCAAGGCTTACGGCCGCCTCCCCTCACCTCTGACCGGGTCTTGGTGGAAGCCGTACCTGACCGACGTTTTGCCAGCTGCCATTTCACAACCTCATGGAGGACACCAACCTTTGGCTCCACGCCAAAAACATTGTCAGAGACCTCTATGTCCCCCACCTTTTCCTTTTGCGAACTATAAACTGCCAGGGTAGCCATAATTTGCCCTGTCTCCTGCATCTTATTTAAAATAGACCAACACCATCTGATTGATGGCACCAGCAACACCGCCCTTAACAAGCAACAGATTCTCTTCAGGGCGAATATCAACTATAAGCGAATTCTTGACTGTCTTGCGCTTTCCTCCCATACGCCCAGGCATCCTTTTGCCCTTCAATACCCTTGAAGGATAAGCGCTCATACCACTTGACCCGACTGCCCTGTGATGCTTTGAACCGTGAGCCATTGGCCCCCTGGAAAAGCCGTGCCGCTTTACTGTACCAGCAAAGCCTCTTCCCTTTGTGACGCTCACTATGTCAACCAATTGGCTTATATTGGCGTCAGATAAAGTGAGCTCCTGGCCCGGTTCGAACTCGTTTGGGTCTTCTACCGGTATCTCTCTGATGAAACGGAAACCTGTATCAACTCCTGCCTTTGCAACATGCCCTCTTGCAGGCTTATTCAGCCTTTTTAATGGTCTTTCCCAGTAACCGAGCTGGAGAGCATTGTAGCCCTCTTTCTCAGTGGTCTTTTTCTGAAGAACAACACAAGGCCCAACCTCCAACACTGTAACAGGCACACTTGAGCCGTCTTCACTGAAGACCCTGGTCATTCCTATTTTTTTGCCCATCAAGGCATTGATACCAGCCATTACTATAGTCCCCGATTATAGTTTTATTTCCACATCAACGCCCGCTGAAAGCTCAAGCTTCATTAGGGCATCAATGGTTTGCTGGGTTGGCTCCAGAATATCTACCAACCTTTTGTGAGTGCGCACCTCAAACTGCTCCCTTGACTTTTTGTCAATGTGGGGTGATCTGAGCACTGTATATCGACTAATTCTCGTAGGCAAAGGGATCGGCCCGGCAATGCGCGCCCCGGTTCGCCTAGCTGTATCCACTATCTCATTAAGCGACTTATCAAGTTGCTTGTGATCGTAGGCCTTAAGCCTTATTCTGATTCTTTGTGTAGGGACCATCATCCCGATCGCACTCCTTAATTAAAAAACCTATTCAATTATTTTGCTGACAACGCCTGCACCAACGGTTCGCCCACCTTCCCTGATGGCAAAACGCAGACCTTCTTCCATGGCTATGGGCTGGATCAGCTCCGCCTTGATCTTCACATTGTCAC